>WFSK01000143.1 GCA_015486095.1 Thermotogae bacterium | reverse complement strand
GGAAAGTGAAATGCTTGAAGCAGAAGTCCTGAACACGAACGGTGAAAAGGTTGGGACAATTCCACTGGATGAATATATTTTTGGTATAGAACCTAATAAGGATGTTGTTTTCCGTTATGTCGATATGCAATTGATGAATAGAAGAATGGGAACTGCCTCGACTAAGAATCGTTCTACTATAAAAGGTGGTGGAAGGAAACCCTGGAGACAAAAGGGTACGGGAAGGGCAAGAGCAGGCTCTGGGCGTTCACCTCTGTGGCGACATGGGGCTATCATATTTGGACCAAAGCCACGGAAATTCTATCGTAGTTTGACTAAAAAGATGAAATGCTTGGCGATCAGATCCGTTCTCAGCGATAAATTCAAAGAGAGAAATATGATAATTTTAGATGAGTTCAGGATTAAAGATCATAGGACGAAATCGTTTAAGGAGATCCTATCGAATCTATCTATAAAAACGAGTCTTTTGATCGTATTACCTCATAAAGATGAGGATGCTAAGAAGCTAAAGCTTGCTTCGAGAAACGTAGAAAATGTCAAAGTCATAATAGCTGATAATCCTAATAATGGAAAGGATAGGAGTAAGAAATACACAAGGATCGATGGGTTGAATTGTTATGATATGTTGAAGTATGAGAAACTCATGATGACAAAAGAGATGATAGGAAAATTAGAGGAGGTATTGAAGAATGGATAAGTACCTACCAGAGGATGTGGTTATAAGGCCGATAGTAACTGAGAAGTCTGTTCAGATAATGAGTAAGGGTTGGTATACATTCGAGGTAGATAAAAGGGCATCCAAATCTAAGATAAAGTCTGCCGTTGAAGAATTGTTCAATGTAAAGGTGGAAAAGGTGAATATCGTGAATTTCAAGCCTCGTCCGAGAAGCCTTGGAAGGTATGTTGGAAAGACACGTTCATGGAAGAAAGCGATAGTCAAACTCAAGCCGGGTCAAAAGATCGAAGGCTTTGAAGGATTGATCTATTGATCAAATGAGGAGGTATGCAGATCGTGGGATTAAAAAAATTTAAACCTGTAACACCAAATAGACGCTTTATGCAGATATCTGATTTTACTGAGATCACGAAGAAGGAGCCGGAACATTCTCTTCTGGTACCGTTGAAAAAGAAAGGTGGCAGAAACTCGTATGGAAGGATCACCATTCGTCATAGGGGTGGTGGTCATAAGAGAATGTATAGAATAATAGATTTCAAGCGTGATAAATGGGGAGTCCCCGCAAAGGTGATTGGGATAGAATACGATCCCAATCGTTCGGCAAGGATAGCCTTGCTCTCATATGCCGATGGAGAAAAGAGATATATCCTATCGCCTAAGGGCCTATCTGTGGGAGGAATCCTCATGTCCGGTCCTACTGCAGAGATCAAAGTAGGGAATGCTTTGCCTCTGGAAAATATTCCCGTTGGTACCTTTGTGCACAACATTGAGTTGAAGCCTGGTAAGGGTGGGCAACTCGTAAGAAGTGCTGGCCTTGGTGCTCAAATAATGGCAAAAGAAGGAAAATATGTTCTATTGAGATTACCTTCTTCTGAGTTGAGGTTAGTTCTTAAGACCTGTATGGCTACTATAGGACAGCTCGGCAATGAGGATCATTCCAACGAGAATTATGGAAAGGCTGGTAGAACGAGATGGCTGGGTAGAAGACCAAAGGTAAGAGGTATGACGATGAATCCTGTTGATCATCCCCACGGTGGCGGAGAAGGAAGGTCGAAGGGAGGTAATCACCCTCAGAGTCCCTGGGGAACTCCTGCTAAGGGTTATAAAACCAGGAAAGCAAAGAAGCCGTCGGATAAATATATCGTGAGAAGGCGAGTTAAATGATGAGTTATCTTGAATTACTGTTCGTTGAATTCGAAAGGAGGCATATCGATGTCAAGATCCCTTAGAAAAGGGCCTTATTATGATGAGAAATTACTCAAAAAAATAGAGGAAATGAAAGCAGAGGGTAAGAAAAGGATCATCAAAACATGGAATAGAGCCTCCATGATAGTCCCTGATATGGTAGGTTATACGATAGCAATTCATAACGGAATGAAGCATGTTCCTGTTTATATAACGGAGAATATGGTAGGACATAGGCTTGGAGAATTTGTACCTACTCGAAGATTTGGAGGACATTCTGATAAAAAAGCTGCTAGAGGCGAAGTGAGGAAGAAATAGAGGAGGCGGAATGATGGAAACGGTGAAAAGGACAAAACGATCTGTGAAGATAAAACAGGTAAAGGAAGAATTGAAAAATGTTCCGATTGTATCGGCTACTGCCACGGCAAGATATCTTCGCTTGTCACCTATGAAGGCAAGGCCTGTTGTGAATTCCATACGTGGGATGGATGTCAATTCGGCTCTTGCAACGTTGACTTTTACCCCAAATAAGGCGGCAAGATACGTGAAAAAGTTGTTGAAGTCTGCAATAGCAAACGCCCAAAATAATTTTGATCTGGATACAGATTCCCTTTACATAAGTGAATGTTATGTTAACGATGGTCCGAGATACAAGAGACTCGAACCGAAATCCATGGGAAGAGCGGCCATAAGGCTGGTGAGGTTCTGTCACATAACTATTGAAGTAACGGATAGGAGTCGCGAAATGGAACAGAATCGGAAAGAGGTGAAGTAAGCAGTGGGGCAAAAGGTAAATCCAATAAGTTTTAGACTCGGTATTTCAAGAGATTGGCAAGCGAAGTGGTTCAACGAGAAGGATTATTCACAGTTCTTAATAGAAGATGAACAGATCAGAAAGCTCATAAAGGATAGTTATGGAGCAGCAGGTATAGCAGAGGTGTACATTGAAAGACCAGCGAAGAACGTGATGCAAGTCGTGATCAGATCTGCAAGACCCGGTATATTGATAGGAAAAAGAGGTGCAGAGATCAAAGAATTACGTGATAGGATCATGAATATGACGGGAAAGAATGTGGATTTGAACATCGAAGAGGTGAAGAATCCAGAACTCGAGGCACAGTTGGTTGCAGAGAACATCGCATACCAGATCGAGCGGAGAGTCTCTTATAAACATGCCATGAAGAGAGCGATAAGCCGTTCATTGAGTAGAGGAGCAGAAGGTGTGAAGATCGCTATCTCAGGTAGATTGAATGGAGCAGAAATAGCTCGAACAGTATGGTATAGAGAGGGAAGAGTTCCTCTTCACACTTTAAGAGCAGATATAGATTATGGGTTTACTCTTGCAATGACAAAATATGGGCAGCTTGGAGTCAAAGTCTGGATCTGTAGAAACAAGGGAGTTCAACAAGCCGCCTCTACAGGGAAGAAGAATAGTTAGGAGGGGATCTTAGATGTTGATACCTAAGAGGGTCAAGTTTAGGAAGCAACAGAGAGGGCGCATGAGAGGTAAGGCTAAAGGAGGAACGGAAGTCAATTTTGGAGAATGGGGATTAAAGGCATTGGAACCCCATTGGATAACGAACAGACAGATAGAAGCTGTGCGTATTGCCCTGACTCGAGAGCTTAAGAGAAACGGAAAGATATGGATAAGAATATTTCCTGATAAGCCTGTAACTTCTCGTCCTCCCGAAACGAGGATGGGAAAGGGAAAAGGAGCACCAGAAAAATGGGTTGCAGTCGTTAAGCCTGGTAAAGTATTGGTAGAAGTTGGGGGTATCTCTAAGGATTTGGCGGTGCGGGCACTAACCCTTGCTTCTTCCAAACTGCCTATAAAAACACGTATCGTTGAGAGGAAGGTATTTGGAGGTGAGGTAGGATGAAAACCTCTGATCTCAGGAGTCTAACGATTCAGGAGCTCAATGAGCTTTTAAGCGAAAACAAGAGAAGGCTTTTCAATTTGAGGATGCAACTCGCCACAAACCAGTTAGATAACACATCCAAGATACGTGAAACAAAGCGAGATATAGCAAAGATAAAGACTATTCTCAGAGAAAGAGAATTGAATATAAGATAGACGGAAAGGAGAATGTAATGGAGATGGTTGAGCTCTTAAAACGCAAGAGAAAAACAGGAACAGTGATAAGCAATAAAATGGAGAAAACGGTTGTTGTTCTTGTAAACACTATAGAAAAACATCCCATATTTAAGAAATACATCAAGAAGAGTAAGAAGTACTATGCAGATGATAGAAATAACGAATGCTCTGTTGGAGACGTAGTGGAGATCGAAGAATGCCGACCGCTGAGTAAGTTGAAGAGATGGAGGGTTAAGAGAATTTTGAAGAAGACCCAGTTAAAGGAAGAAAAGAATGGAGGAGTCGCGGTATGATACAGCAAGAAACGATCCTCAACGTAGCTGATAATTCAGGGGCTAAAAAGATATTGTGTATAAGGATTCTGGGTGGCTCGTATAGGAGATATGGAAGCATAGGCGATGTCATAATAGCTACAGTCAAAGAGGCGATGCCCAACAGTGAGGTCAAGAAGGGAGATGTGGTAAGGGCAGTTGTGGTACGGTGTAAAAAGGAGATCAGAAGGGAAGATGGGAGCTCTATAAAATTCGATGACAATGCTGCAGTTTTGATAGATAATAACAACGAGCCACGGGGAACTCGTGTTTTTGGACCGGTTGCGAGGGAGCTTCGTAAGAGAAGATTCATGAAGATAATTTCCTTAGCCCCTGAGGTCGTGTGAGTGTAAAAAGGTGGTGTGGATCATGAAAACGGGTTTGAAAAAGAGAATAAAATTAAGGATTCGGAGAGATGATATAGTAAAAGTCATATCTGGAAAAGATAAGGGTAAGACTGGTAAAGTACTACGTGTTTTCCCAGAAACGGGAAAGATCATTGTGGAACATGTTAATTATGTGAAAAAGCATCAAAGACCGAATCAGCAGTTCAAAGAAGGTGGAATAATAGAAAGGGAAGCCCCAATTCGAATGGATAAGGTTATGGTAATATGTCCCAACTGTAATCGACCTACCAGGGTTGGAAGGAGATATATAGAATCTGAGAAAAAGCACGTTAGGTATTGTAAAAAATGTGGTGAATTGATAGATAAGCTATGAGGGTGAGTGATGATATAATGAGAGAAGTGAAAGTGAGTGAGAGGTCTACATTAAGGGATGTTTATAAGGAAGATATCGTACCTAAGATGATGAAGGAGTTTGGATATAAAAATCCTCATCAGGTTCCACGTATCGAGAAGATCGTTATCAATATGGGAGTAGGAGAGGGGGCCAGGAACGCAGATATAATAGAGCAGCATGCAAAAGAATTAGCAGAAATAACAGGACAAAAGCCTATCGTTACAAGGGCACGTAGAAGTGAAGCAGGTTTTAAGATAAGGAAAGGCATGCCGATCGGTTTAAAAGTCACGTTGAGAGGAGAACGGATGTACGAGTTTCTCTATAAACTCATCAACCTTGCTTTACCAAGGGTGAGGGATTTTCATGGTGTTTCTCCCAACTCCTTCGATGGGAGAGGAAATTATGCACTTGGTGTGAGTGAACAACTGATATTCCCTGAGATAAGTTACGACGAGGTTAAAAGGATTCAAGGAATGGATATAATAATAGTAACGACTTCTAAAACTAATAGGGAAGCCCGTAAATTATTGGAATTTTTTGGTATGCCTTTCAGTAAATCTTGATACAGGAGGTAGTAAATGGCAAAGAAATCTTTGATCGCAAAACAAAAGAGACCCCAAAAGTATAAGACTCGTGAGTACCATAGATGTAAAATCTGTGGCAGACCTCATGCGTACATAAGGGAGTTTGGTATATGCAGGATTTGCTTTAGAAAACTTGCAAGTGAAGGTAAATTACCCGGGGTCAAAAAGGCAAGTTGGTGAAAGGAGGTTAAGATATGTACTCTGATCCGATAGCAGATATGCTTACGAGGATAAGAAATGCCAATAGGGTATTCAAAAAACACGTAGATATACCTTCATCTAAGTTGAAAATGAATATCGCAAGGGTGCTAAAAAATGAAGGTTTTATACGGGATTATAAGTATATTGAAGATGGAAAACAAGGGATACTGAGGGTTTATTTGAAGTATTATGGCGAAGATAACAGGCTATTGCATGTGTTGAAAGGAATAGAAAGGGTTTCGCATACAGGTAGGAGGGTTTATTACAAGAACAAGGAGCTACCAAGAGTAATGGGGGGATTAGGAATAGCAATAGTTACCACCTCTGAAGGTGTGATGTCGGATAAAGAGGCCCGAACACGTGGATTAGGAGGAGAAGTTATTGCTAAGGTATGGTGATGAGAAAGGAGGAGACAATATGAGACTTTCCAGGCTGGGCAAACAATCGATAAAGATACCCGATAGCGTTAGTGTTAGTAGTAAGGATGGGAGCATCTATGTTAAGGGGCCAAAAGGTGAACTATCTATGAAATATAAACCCTATGTTGAATTCGAGATAAAAGATAAGGAAATAAGATTAAAACCCAGAGAGAGTATGGCAATAAGAAGAAGCGATCTCAAGAAAGTGAACGCCTATTATGGCCTTTATTGGTCCCTCCTAAGAAACATGATCGTTGGGGTTTCACAAGGATATCAAAAGCGTCTTAAAGTAGAAGGCACAGGATATAGGGTTCAGCTGAGTGGTAAGAGGTTGATGTTGAATCTCGGATTTGCACATCCAGTTGAAGTAATCGCACCAGAAGGAATTGAATTCGAGGTACCTGATCAGAAGACCATAGTAGTTAAGGGTATAGATAAGGAATTAGTCGGTCAAGTAGCAGCTAATATAAGAGCACATCGAAAGCCAGAACCCTACAAGGGTAAGGGTATAAGATATGAAGGTGAATACGTCAGACGCAAGGAGGGAAAGAAGGTATAGGATATGATTAAAAAGAGAAGTAGAAATGAGATGCGAAAAAGAAGACATAAGAGATTGAGGATGAAGATCGTGGGGACGAAGAATATCCCGAGGTTGAATGTTTATCGCAGTTTAAGACACATATATGCCCAGATCATAAATGATGAAGTCGGACACACACTTGTTAGTGCTTCTACATTAGACCCAGCTATTCGTAAATCTCTCACGAAGACATGGGATAAGGAAGCTGCTAAAAAGGTTGGAGAAGTTATAGCAAAGAAAGCTATCTCTGCTGGAATAACACGTGTGGTTTTCGATAGGGGCGGATATAAATATCACGGACGCGTTGCTGCCCTTGCTTCAGGAGCAAGGGAAAATGGCTTGAAATTTTGATCTGAGGAGAGATGGATATGGATGAAATGGAAAAAGTTATAAATGAAGAGGAATTCGAAGAGGCAGTCTTAAACATAAGGCGTGTTGCAAAGGTTGTAAAGGGTGGAAAGAGATTAGGATTCAGAGCAGTAGTAGCGGTAGGGAATAAAAAAGGTAAAGTGGGAGTTGGGGTAGGAAATGCCAACGAAGTTCCAACTGCCATTAGAAAAGGAGCGATGAATGCCAGGAAAGCGATGATAGATGTTATATTAAACCCCAGAGGAACGATACCCCATGAAGTTGTGGGTAGGAGTGATGCAGGAGTTGTGATAATGAAACCTGCGGCACCTGGTACAGGATTAATAGCGAGCAGTACAGTGATGTCGATCTTAGAGCTCGCTGGGGTAAAAGACATCCTGGCAAAGTCTATAAGGTCCAATAACCCCTTAACCGTTGCGTATGCTGTTATGGAAGGATTGAAGCAATTGCGTTCTCCAGTCGATATAGCAAGGTATAGAGGTATGAACGTGAAAGAAGTGTTTGAAGGTAAAAAGGTGGAGGCGTGAATATATGTCAAGGATCAAGATAACATTGGTTAGAAGTCGGTATGGTTTTAAGAAGGATCAAAGGGATACGGTAAAGGCACTTGGTTTGAGAAAGATAGGGCACAGTGTTGTGAAAGAAGATACTCCTGTGATACGAGGAATGGTGGACAAGATAAAGCATATGGTAAAGTACGAAATAATCGATGAACAGAAGGAGGAATGAAGGATGAAGTTAGATGATCTCAAACTCGATGAAGGGGCGAGGATGAAACCTAAAAGAGTAGGCAGAGGGCCTGGTTCCGGACACGGTAAGACATCAACCAGAGGACATAAAGGTCAAAAGGCTCGTAGTGGGGGGAAAGTTAGACCTGGCTTTGAAGGCGGGCAGATGCCCCTACAGAGAAGGTTACCGAAGGTCGGTTTTAAGAATTTTAATCGTAAAGTTTATACGGTAGTGAATACAGGTAAATTAAACGAATTATTTGATGATGGAGATCTGATCGAACCTCGAATCCTTCTTGAAAGAGGCATAATAAAGAAATTGAACGATGGTTTAAAAGTCTTGGGTGTTGGTGACGTTTCTAAAAAATTGACGATCAAGGCGAATAAGTTTAGTAGGAAAGCAAGGGAAAAGATAGAGGCTGCGGGTGGAAAGGTAGAGGTGATATGAGTGTGGAAAACACTTAGGAATGCCTTTGAAATACCGGAATTGCGGCGCAGGATTCTTTTTACTCTGGGAATGCTTGCCGTTTTTAGACTCGGAATATATGTACCGATTCCAGGTATAGACCTGCGCAGGTGGACTGAGTTCTTCTCGAGCATGGCTGGCCAAGGTGCATTTGGAGGTTTTATAGGATTTTTCGACGTATTTGCAGGAGGAGCCTTGAGAAACTTTTCTATATTCACCATGAGTGTTACCCCATATATAAATGCTGCCATCATAATCCAGATGTTGACAGCAGTTCTTCCCAAGTTAAAAGAGTTGGCCAGGGAAGGAGAGGAAGGGAGAAAGAAGATAGAGAGATATACGAGGGATCTCACTTTGCTCTTGGCTTTGGTTCAGGGTTTCTTCTTGACCTTTGCGATCGCTCGATCTGGTCAAGGATTGATCTCCGTGAATCCTATAACATTCATTGTTATGGCTACAACCACGATAGTTGCAGGAACGATGTTCCTACTATGGCTTGGTCAAAGGATAACGGATAACGGTATAGGAAATGGGATATCCGTTCTCATATTCGCAGGTATAGTTGCGAGATATCCTGCTTACTTTATGAAGGCAATCGTGGGAGGCATAGGTTTCTCTGGTTGGACATTCATCATAGTAGTGGCGCTCATAGCAGTAGCAGGGATCATATACGTTCAGGAAGGTGAGCGCAGAATAAGGGTTCAATATGCGAAAAGAGTAGTGGGGAGAAAGGTTTATGGTGGCCAATCGTCTTACATACCGATGCGCGTAAATCAAGGTGGGGTTATTCCAATAATATTCGCTGCAGCATTGATGATGATCCCTACTGCTCTGGGAAGGATGAGTGGTAATATGTTCATACAAACGTATCTTGCAATGGGGTCTTTATGGTACGATGTAATATATGTATTGTTGGTATTCTTCTTTACCTATTTTTACAGTGCAATTACTTTCGATGTACACGATATAGCAGATAATATGAAGAAATATGGTGGTTTCATAATGGGAATAAGACCTGGTTTTCCTACTGAGAATTATTTACAGAAGGTATTAGTACGGGTGACATTCGTTGGTGCGGTTTTCCTATCTGCAATAGCCATATTGCCGTATGTAGTCACTGGCGTTGTTCACGTGCAGATATGGTTGGGAGGCACATCTCTATTGATAGCTGTAGGAGTTGCATTAGACGTGGTTCAGCAAATAGAAGCACATTTGATAATGAGATACTACGATGGCTTTATGAAAAAAGGAAGACTCAGGGTGAGAAGATAATGAACCTGATATTCTTGGGTCCTCCAGGAGCCGGTAAGGGAACACAGGCAAAGATCATAGCGGGGCGCTTTCATATACCTCATATATCAACAGGGGATATCCTTCGTGAAGCCGTTGCCAGTGGCAGCGAATTGGGCAAGAAAGTGAAAAATATAATGGAATCTGGTGAATTAGTCCCGGATGAGCTCATGATAGACATAGTGAAGGAAAGAATAGAGAAGGAAGACTGCAAAGATGGCTTTATATTCGATGGTTTTCCCCGTACTATTGTGCAAGCCAATGCTCTGGATATGATGTTAAGGGAGATGGATAAAGAGATCGAAGGAGCTATATACTTCAACGTTGCAGAAGATGAGGTAGTAAAAAGGATATCAGCAAGACGTGTATGCAGTAAATGTGGAGCCGTTTACAATCTCGTTTATTCTCCTCCAAGAATAGATGGAATATGTGATAAATGTGGAGGTACCCTTTACCAGAGAGATGATGATAAGGAAGAGACTGTGCGGAAGCGATATTCCGTTTATATGGAGAAGACGGTACAGCTGCTCGATTATTATAAGAAGCAGGGCAAGTTATTCGAAGTGGATGCAAGTAAAGATATAGAAGATGTAAAGGACAAGATCATGGAAATAATGGAAAAGATTAGAGGTGGAAGATGATCACGTTGAAGACGGAAGAAGAGGTCTCACTTATGGAATATGCCTGTAAAGTAGTTGCTGAGGTGTTGAACATCTTGAAAGAGAATACAAAACCGGATATGAGTACTTATGAACTCGAAGAAATGGCAATTAAAATAATGAATAAGAGGAAAGTTAAACCCGCATTTAAGGGGTATCAGGGTTATCCCGCTGTTTTATGTGTTTCTATAAATGAAGAAGTAGTGCATGGCATACCTTCGAAGGATAAATTCATCAATGAAGGTGATCTGGTCTCAGTAGACACAGGAACGATATACGAAGGATTCTTCGGTGATGGTGCTATCTCATATATCGTAGGAAAACCCAAACGAGCTCGAACTGAGGACTTACTCAGAGTCACCGAGAGAGCGAGAGATATTGGAATTTCCAGGGCAGTTGTGGGTAATAGGATAGGAGACATAGGATATGCAATACAAACGTATGTGGAGAGTAATGATATGAATGTGGTTAGAGATTTTGTGGGACATGGAATTGGGAGACAGCTGCATGAAGAGCCACAAGTACCGAATTTTGGGGAAAGAGGTAAAGGTGTTCAGTTAAGAGAAGGGATGACACTCGCAATAGAACCAATGGTTACACTTGGCTCATATGAAGTAGAAATCGAGGCGAACAATTGGACTGTTGTAACTAAAGATAGATCATATGCGGCACACTTCGAGCATACCATAGTGATAACGAAAGATGGTCCTCGGATCTTAACTCACCTTTAAAATGGACGGGAGGCTAATGTTTATATATGACTGATAAGAAGGATGTTATCGAGCTCAGTGGTACTGTTGTCGAGGCTTTGCCTAATGGTATGTTTCGTGTTAAGCTTAGCAATGGGCATGTGATATTAGGGCATGTGGCAGGAAAGATACGACAGAATTTTATAAAGATCATTCCAGGAGATACTGTTACGGTCGAATTATCGCCTTATGATCTAACACGTGGTAGAATAGTGTACAGAAATAGATCAAAGAAAAGGGAGTGAAAGAATAGATGAAGGTAAAGGCATCTGTAAGAAAGCGCTGTGAGTATTGTAGAGTTGTGCGTAGGAAAGGGCAGGTAAGGATAATTTGCTCACGAAATCCTAAACATAACCAGAGACAAGGATAAATAATAGAAAGGAAGTGTTCTGAATATGGCGCGAATCGCAGGGGTAGATTTACCCAAGAATAAGAGAATAGAGATCGCATTGACATACTTATATGGAATAGGAAGAAGTAGTGCACTGAAGATATTGGAGGCGACCAAGATAGATCCGGGGACCAAGGTCAAGGACCTAACTGAAGAAGAGGTTTCTAAGATCAGCAAAGAAATAAGCGAACATTACAAAGTGGAAGGAGAATTGAGAAGAGAAGTTCAGCAAACTATTGCCAGGTTGATCGAGATAAATTCATATAGAGGATTGAGGCACAAGAATCATTTGCCTGTTAGGGGGCAGCGTACGAGGACCAATGCACGTACACGCAAAGGACATA
>WFSK01000142.1 GCA_015486095.1 Thermotogae bacterium | reverse complement strand
GATGTAAGGCTTTTCTGGTCCTGCTGCCATTCCTCATCCTGTATTCTTCAATGGGTATTTGAAAAAAGGTATGACATTGACCGTTCGTCGCTCCTCGCAAGGCATATTCCACCATCATCTTCCCTGAGCATATGTTTCCTGTACCGGAGATCGTAACTCCCCTCTTTTTGGCATCCAGGATCTCGCTTCTCAGGGAATCCAGAATGAGTATATTGTTATCGGATAGATCGTAACCCCCGTATGCCCTACCCCTTTTCTCATCGAATAATCGATTGAAAGTCACTATGTAGTTTATCCTTTCAAGATCGTTGAGCAACACTCTTATTATCTCTCTCTGAAATTCCCTGCCGTGGATGGTATTGAAAACCTTTATTCCCAATACAAAATCTTCTCTTACGAATCTTCTCACCAATCGTGGAACTTCTTTAAACCATCTCAGGATGTTTTCTTCATATTCTATGCTAGCCTTAGTATTCAATGTGGGGCTGAAATCTACCTCGAGGATATGGGGAAGATCGCCAACTGTTCCTCTGAATGCCTTTGAAAATTGTTCCCCTGTGTAGCGATATTCTTCCTCATTAAATTCCTCCCCTTTTTCTGGCATATGAAATTGGCACGAGGCGGCAATAGGAACGTTATTTCTATTTCCAAGATCGTATGCCTCTTTGTAAAATTCGAGGTATTCTTCAAGGGAACCGGTCCAACCTCTACCATCCCAGGAAACACTCCAACCTTTCTTACCCGATTTACTGACGATCTTATCGACCCTCATTTGAGGTCTATCGATCTTCCATTCTTTCATAGTGGAGTTACCCATCGAATCTTGTGCCACGACGGTTTTTAAAACGATGAATCCCAGTCCATCAGATACATCTGTCTTTACCTGGTCGATATTCATCGAGAGTTGTCCGGAAGCCTTACCGTAGGGATTTCTGATCCTTACCCCGGCAAAGGTCGATGAAATATCGATCCGATATTTTTGAAGGATATATTCTTCAATTTGGGATGGCATTCCTTCGTCTCCAAAAACTTCATAATCTTTTACCACCATCTTTGCAAAGGTTGAATCAACTTCCAGGGTATCCGGTAAAATATATGCAGTCATCTCAAAGCACTCCTAATTGTTTTAGGGTTTTGTGGATCCTTTCCTTATCTGCATTGGTAATACCTGGGCCGTACGGATCGTACACACAATTCTCAGGTATTATCTTCATGATGGACAGCGCTTCTTCTATCCTTTCTATGTAGCCTTCCATTGGTTCAGTAAACAATGCCTCCGCCAGAAGATCTACCATCTTCATCAGGGAGATGAAAGAAGGTTTATTTCTGAAGTAACTTTCGAGCATCTCTTTTTGCAAATCGGGTAATACCGAGCCCAAACCTACCAACGCCGCCTGACAGCCTCTGATCAAAGAATAGCCGAACATTCTATCCTCTCCCGTTATCAGGATCTTCTCTGGAAACTCTTCCCTTATGAACCTTGAGAGATCTTGCATTTTTGTTACCGAATACAGGGTAGCTAATTTGATCCCAACAACGTGGTCTAAGGAAAATAACCTTTTTAGGATTTCATTTGAGTAAGATAATCCTCCGGCTTCTTCATAGAGATAAAAGAGGATGACTGGCAATCCCACCTCTTCGAGTTCTTCATGATAACGAACGATCAGATCGTCTCCTCTAACAAACTTTCTCAAGGGAGTTGGAGGGAATGCCAGGAGGTAATCTGCACCTTCTGCTTTCGCCTCTTCTGCCATTGACTTTACCTCATCCATATAAACATTTATATTATCGAGATTCAGTTTCCTCCTCTTCGAACCCACTCCGGCGATGATCGCCTTACCTGGCAAGTTCTCTTTCCATAGTCTAAGAATAAAAGATCTTTCCTTTTTGGTAAGGAACAATCCTCTACCGGTATGAACCCAAACAGCAACTCCATCTACCGGCCTTTCTCTAAGATATATTGCGAATCTGCGGTTGATCTCCTTATCTATGGCTTTTGTTTCTCTGTTATATATAGTAGGAACTGCAGGATACAGCCCTTCCTTCAACTCGTGCTCATAAGCTCTCAATATCACTTCACCTCTACATCCGAAAAGTATTCTCTTTTACCATCGAGTTCTCTTACATCACCTGATATCTCAAACCTACCTTCCAGCCTTATATCCTCAGAAGAACTGCCCACCATAACCTTAAAAGTCCCTGGCTCCACGACCAATTTCATATCACGGTCGTAGAATGCCAGTTGATCGGCTGAGAGTGTAAAGACGATGGTCTTCTTCTCACCCGGGGAGAGTGTGATACGCTTGAATCCTTTCAACTCTTTTACGGGTCTCGTAACGCTCGCCATCTCATCGTTGATGTACAGCTGAACGATCTCATCACCCCTACGATCTCCGATGTTCTTCACTTCCACACTTATCTTCACCTTTCCATCCACATCCATCTTATCGGGTGTTATCCTTAGGTTGGTGTATTCGAATCTGGTGTAACTCATACCGTAACCGAATGGGAAGAGTGGCTTTGCACTCGTTGAGACGTAATCCCCATGTGAATGCGATCTACCTCCAGATGGTTTATGTGAGTAGTAGACTGGGATCTGACCGACCGTCCTCGGAAAAGACATCGGGAGTTTACCACCGGGGTTGTGATCACCGAATAGCACATCCGCCACGGCATCACCACCTTCCTCGCCAGGGAGCCAGCATTCCAATATGGCAGGGACGTGTTCGGCGATCCATTCTATGGAAAGAGGTCTTCCATTTATCAAAACGACAACGACGGGTGTACCCGTTTCGTATACGGCTCGAATCAATTCTTCTTGAACACCGGGGAGGGCCAAATCGGCACGGTCACGACCTTCTCCCGTTGTACAGGGGAGTGTTAAACCAGATCTATCTCCAACTACTAAGATGGCCACATCGGACTCTCTGGCTATTCGCACTGCTTTTTCAAAGCCTTCTTTTGAATCATCGAGTACATCACATCCTCTCGCGTATCTGACTACCGTGCGTTCGGATACTCTCCTCTTTATCCCCTCCAACACACTCACTGTTGGAACGGAAGAGATATCCTTCACTGCAGTCCTAATCCTACGGCCTTCCATATGGGCGGGATAGGAATAATCGCCCAACAGGTTTCTTCCATTGCTGGCGTTTGGTCCTATAACGGCGATAGATCTCATATCCTTTTTCAACGGAAGGACATCGTCTTCATTCTTCAAGAGTACGATGGACTCCCTCGCAGCTTCAAGTGCCAATTCACGTTGTTTTGGTATATCAAAGACCCTGGAGACGTCATCGACGTTCACGTAAGGGTCTTCGAACAACCCGAGTCTGAATTTGACCCTTAATATCCTTCTTAGTGATTCGTTAATGAGGTCCTCAGATATTAAACCTTCTTTTAAAGCTTTTTTCAGCGGTATATCGTAACAATCCTTACTCGGAAGTTCAACGTCTATACCCGCTTCCAATGCCAGTTTTGCTGCTTCCTTCTTATCGGACGCTACACGGTGATAATCGACGAGCATATCGATCGCGGAATAATCGGATACCACCACACCATCGAATCCCCATTCTCCTCTGAGGATATCCGTGAGGAGTTCCTTAGAGGCACCACAGGGTATGCCATCGATCTCGTTAT
>WFSK01000141.1 GCA_015486095.1 Thermotogae bacterium | reverse complement strand
TTATATTTCCCCGTATCCATGCGTTGTTGCCAACATGAGAAAAGGTCAGACCGAAATTTACCACGTTTCCCTTCTCCACAAAAATATAAGAATTTGATGGCTGAAATCCTTCTCTCGAAAGCCGCAAGGCAAGTATAGAAGCACCTACATCACTTCTTATTCGGCGCTCAAGTACACTGGAATTATCCCCAAAACCAGGTATCCTTACAGGTACTTCATTTACGACATTCAGTACCTTCATCTCATCTTTTATATCGACACATTTTGGGATTTCTACAGTTCTTCGATCTCAACCTTTTTACCTTTCAAACTCTCTAAAACGATGATCACCTTTTCTTCCGCTGAGTGCACTCCTTCCTTTCTCTTTTTGGAGGGAATATTTTATGTTCGTTACCCCCTCCATCAACTTTTTTTATTATACAGCCCCCATTGTCGTGTTGCCTCATTTAATTTTCTACACGAAATTCATTTGGACCACGATGATTCTTGGTATAATCCTCGGCCCCATGATCGAAGACAATCTGAGGGTGGGACTGATAAAGACCAAGGGGAGTTTTTATTCCTTTTTTAACCCGTCCCATTAGTTTTGCTTTGATAATCCTTGTAATCGATGGTGAAGCCATCGTTTCCACCAGTGAAACACTTACGGAGAACGTTGAAATTAGCCCTGGAGAATACAGGGGTGAAATCTCATCACCGATTCAATACAAAATAAAAAAGGGTGATATCTTCATAATACCTGCTGGTCTCGCTCACCGAGTAAGTCTTCACAGTGGAAAGATCATTCAATGGGTTATAAAATGCCCCACAACATCTGCTGGGCCTAAAAAGTCCTGATCGGTGACTTACTTTAACTTTGGGATAGCTCGTTTAAAACTCCGTTTTGCTGCTGAACACGAAATGGTTGGTCCTTATATATGGAGCCACTGTGGGCCCAACGAAGCCGGGTTTTCTATAGCGTTCTTCAGATACCATATCCACTGCTTTCAGCATATCTATCATGCTCGTGTTGAATCTCATGTTCTTGATTGCCTTCGATATCTTACCATTTTCTATTAGAAATGTACCGTTTCTTGTCATACCGGTCAATTGAACACTCATAGGATTTAGTACGTTGACATAATGAAAACGTGTTACATAAATACCGTAGTCGGTATGCGAGATCATATCCATCGGATGTGATTTTCCGCCTTTCATTACGAGATTAAACGGTATGGCGCCAAATGAAGCCTCCTCAGGAGATAATGTATTCCCTGTGGCACTCTTATGATACTTTAACGCAGTTATGTGGTCATAAACCCCATCTCTTATCACTCCGTTTTCGATCAGATATCGCTTTTCTCGAGCTTGCCCTACGAAATCGAATGGTATAGGTAAGGTGAATTCATCGAATGGATCATCCAGGATAGATACGATGTCTGGAAAGAGATCTTTATTCATGTTCTTTGCGACAAAACTCTTACCTTCGGCGATCAGTTTGCCGTTAAAGGCAGTATAAGATATGTAATTCAGTAGTTCTGCAGTTGCTCCCGGAGTTAAGATCACCGTGTACACACCGGGTTCGACTGTGATCTGATCTACGTTCTTCGTGGCGGTATCCAGTAATTCACCTGCGATCTTTTTCATATCGATCGCATCGACATCACTTCCTACAAACGATGTATAACCTGTGGAATTACCTTTGGTAACAACACAATTGAAGTCCACAACCGTTCCTTTATCGAAGGCAAAGAGCCCTTTTGAATTCGCAACTACGATGGTTTGTAATTCCGTTTTGAATGCCCCGGCAGCCTCGTATCCCTTTTCACTTATTTCATCTATCAATTCCTTTACCAGCTGAGCCTTATCCATCGGAGTGCAGTTGGCGGTTTTTTCGGAATACTTCCCCTTCAAAGCGTAACTTTGAGGCTCTATCAATTCGTAATGATAATCTAATTTGGGGCTAACTTCGGATATTTCCTTCGCCTTCTTTACGCTGTTGAATAGGGTCTCATCATCCGTATCATTCATCGCAACTATGCCGATCTTGTCATCGTTTATCACTTTTATAGTTAACTTCAAGTTCGTTTCCGCTACATTTTGATGTATGTACGATCTTGCGAATCTCGTGAGTTCACTTTCTGTCTCCATGGCAACTACTTCGAATTTATCACCTTTGATACGATCTTCGATCTTGTTTGCAAATGCTTTCCAGAAATCCTGATCTCTCATTTTGAAGCACCTACTTTCACATTTCTAAATCTGGCATGTGATGTACCGTGTCCAACGTGCATGGTTTGCCCTGGTTGTCCTTTACCACAGTTTGGGAGACCCCATATATGCCAATATTTTTCATTTGTTACCCCATCACAGGAATTCCAAAATTCAGGAGTTATACCTTGATAAACGGCGTTCTTGTAAAGTTTCCCAAGTTTACCGTTCTTTATCTCTCGGGCAACCTCCGTTCCAAATTGGAAGTTCAATCTCTTATCATCTATACTCCAGCTCTTGTTGGTATCGAAGTATAATCCCTGCTTTATGCCACCGATGAGTTCATCGAATTCAAGATCTCCTGGTAACAGATTGATATTGGTCATCCTAACGAGAGGAATTCTGTTCCAACTTTCTGCCCTTGCGGCACCGTTGCTCCTCAAATTCAATTTAACGGCATCTTCTCTCGACATCAGATAACCGACAAATTTTCCTTTATTCACCAGATAAGTTCTCGCGGCTGGAACACCTTCGT
>WFSK01000140.1 GCA_015486095.1 Thermotogae bacterium | reverse complement strand
TCTCTTGTTATTCACGGTCAAGGAAAAATCCGTTTGCTGGGGTAAGGCAGGAGGTGTAAAACTCGTATTGGCATCTAATCTTATAGGTACGTTTAGTAAACTCGTAATAAGAGAAAAATCAGAGCGTTTTAAAATCGTCTTACCAATATCCCAATTCAAATATGCATCGTTGATATCAAAAACCATCTTGTTACTCAAAGTAAAAGGGATGAGTTTCAGTGTACTGGAAAGATTCAATGTATCCCAGGGTTTTTTCGGTGGTTTAAACTCATAGCCGAGATCATAGCCAGTCTTCACCGTTGTAGAGAAAAGGCCGAACTTCATATCGCCTTCCAACATTAACTTATTTCTGTTGAATCTCATTGGAAAATGGCTCATCTTTTGCCCTTTAACATAGTCAAACAGGTGTGTCGTCTTCAACGTCAACCAATCAAAGGGTTTGAGTGTCAAATGTGTTATCAGTTCATTGGCCCACCTACCATGTAATACTTTAGGAGGAGCCTTAGTAGGATTCGCTACTATATCCGATGCCAGATCGGTCAGTTGCTCCAAAGTTAATTTCTCTACCTCAAAGCCATATGCCATCTTGTAAGAACTCTGGATAGTCAGAGTGCTCCCTATATTGAATTTAAGAGGATTGAGGGTGAAGATGTTATCTTGTTTTAACGTGAAGGTAGGAGTAGCTCCTGATACCCAGTTAAACGAAGAGTACAAAGAATGAGTCGTATTGTTCAAAACGAACAACGTGTTTCGAGTTGAGATATGGGTATTCATACTTCCTGTTTGCCTCGTAGAGGTAGCCGTTATCGATTCACCACCTTTTGCATAAGATATGCTCTTAGAAGCCGTATAACCGATGTTGAAATTCCTGAGATCTAAGATAGAAGAAAGGGGCAATTTAAGATGGATATTCTTCATATAAAAAGAGATGGCAGGAACAGTATCTGTTGTAGTAAATGGATTTCTTTCCATGTAACCGATAAGAGGCTTTGCCCACGAACATTTCAAAGAATAACCTACATTCTTCGAAAAACCTCCCGCTAAGGATAATGTTAACGTGTTATTCTGCTTAGATTCGGAATAATCGTACGATGCCGCAACTTTTATGGCTTTATCTAACTGTTTGGCAAAAGATAACGACATTGCTTTTACATTTTTCTCTGAATTGACAGGATTCTTCTGATCGTATCTAAAATTACCCTCTACACCCAAGAATTTTAGTGTTTGCCCTATAGCAAGTTCACGGTATCTCTTTTGATA
The DNA here is from genome assembly GCA_015486095.1 of Thermotogae bacterium. Lineage (GTDB taxonomy): Bacteria > Thermotogota > Thermotogae > B3-G13 > B3-G13 > B3-G13. The sequence continues at coordinate 1,004 of WFSK01000140.1, read as the reverse complement.
CCAATTGTAGGTTGTAGAACCAGGCTGGTCTTTACTCAAATAGTAGTTGAATTTCACCTGTACATAAAATCCGCTGTTTTCATCATAACCGAAATGAAACTCCAAAGGCTGTTTCTTTTCTCCGCTTAGATTCACATAATAGACGGGAAGATACATAATAGGAACATCCAGCACAACGAATACCACATCGTATGCTATCAGATAATCGTTTGGATATAGTTTTATCTTAGACGCCCTGAATTCATAATGTGGATGTTTCAAATCACATGTAGTAACAAATCCGTTACCGATCTTCCAATATTCTTTCCCCTCCTTATCCACAGCATTTTCAGTTTTTTCACCGAAGTAATATATGGTATGCTCCTTCAGTTTTCCACTCTTTCCCTTAAATTTCATCTTCGTAACCCCTCGCATTCTGAGGACGAGATAGGTATCCTTATCCAGATTTACTTCAAGCTTGATGGCAGTCCAGGTGGCAGTTTGTGTCCCCTGTCTACTGATAACCGTTGCTGGACCCGTTATAGTTATTACCCTGTTCTTCATATCCAATCGAGGAGCAAAGATGTGATCTTCCTTGTAATCAATGGTTACACTTCCTACGGCCGTGAGTTCATCAGTACGCGTATTGTAGGTTACCGTAGCCGCTTCTATGTTAACCACCTCCTCAGAAGCATACATCTTCGTGGGAGAAAAGAAGAAGATAAGTAATATTGGAATGGCTATCACAAAGATACGTGAGAAGACTTCTCTAACCCTGTAAAGCAATTTCGTCCCAAGGATCAAGAATAAGAGAAAACCGGTTATAAGAAATACTATATCCGGTAGCCATGCACCCCAGAATGGAGGAAGAAGATCGTTTTCTGCCATGGCGGTGAGCCATGCCGTTGAACCTTGATACAATACGATCAAAATGAAGGTGAGGATAATGCCCGTTGCCTTGGAACTGATATCGAATATCAGAGAAAGGGGTACACCAACCAGGACAATTATTATCGGGCCAAGTG
>WFSK01000139.1 GCA_015486095.1 Thermotogae bacterium | reverse complement strand
CTCGTGGCGCATGAAACTGCACATTTGTGGTGGGGTATAGGTGTTGGAGTGGACTTCTGGTCAGAAAATTATTTGAGCGAGGCATTGGCAGAGTACTCTTCTAAAACCCTGATAGAGGAAAGATATGGCTTGAAAAAGAATATCTTGAATTACAGATTGAAGGATATAATAGTTCCTATCTTAGATAATATCCTTCCGATCAAAAGCCTCCGAGATTATACGTTATACGAGTACATACTGAACCTACGTAACGGATACGATGAACCGATAGAACTTCCAATGAACGAGAGTACGGCAAACGGCTATACCACCAAGATATACGATAAGGGATATCTGGCCTTGAAGACCATAGAAGGTCGTGTTGGAAAAGATGCGTTCATGAACGCACTCAAAAGATTTCATACGCTCTGCGCTCATCACCTAGCGTTGAGTGAAAACTTCTTCTCTACGCTCTCCAGTGTAACCCATGAAAAAGAGATAGAAAAATATGCGAGGGATTGGATCTTCGGAGTAGACATCGTGGATCTATCTGTCAACGGGGTGAAGATCGAAAAGAAAAAGGATGGATTCGAGAACGAGATCTTCATTTCCAAAAGAGGCGATGGAATAGTACCTCTCGTAGTGGAATACAGATTCAGGAATAATGAGGAGATAAGACGCTCTTATGGTTCTCTCACATCTTCCTCAACCACATTGACGCTATCTTCAACCTCACCGCTCGATGCCGTTTCCGTAGACCCTGATTTCGATACCCTTGATTTCAACCGTTTCAACAACAATTATCCGAGAAAGATCGAGATAAACGGCCTACCTCAAGATAACAGTTCACCGCTGGAAACATATTCTCTGGCTGTGATACCGTACCTTTACGTAGAAACGGATGATGATCTTAAACCAACGGCATACGATGCGAGTATATTTCTCGCTGGTAAAGGATTGTTTCATACGTGGGCGATAGGTTATTCCTCCTCGTATTCTTCCTCAACGATGGAAGAGGTGAATTCCAGTGCTCTGGCTTCTTTCTCTTTCATCTTGAACGATTATTTTGGTGCATCTGCCTCTTTCGAATACCCCAAATCCGGTGACTTTCGAGCAAACCTGAAACTCAACATGGCGATGCCTGAGAAGAGGGACATAGGCGATAACGCGATAACCTTACTCAAGACCAATAGCATTTCTCTCGATTATTCATTGTCGAAGGAGGCATCTTCATTTCTGAATACTCTTTCCATAAACTACGTGAGGAATGAATTCCAAACTCTCGGCTTGGTGAGCTGGATAAACTTGATCGGCAGGTTGAAGATGTATTCGGATAAAACAGAGCGATCCGTCGATATCTTACAAGGGAATAACCTTATGTATCAGCTCTTTCCAAAAATAACAGTGAATCTAAAGGATATCATTGGTACGAGCATTGGAGATACCACACTCTCTTCGATCAGCCTTTCAGATTATATGAAGGCCTACGTTAAACCCACCGGTAAGTACCTGGGGTACTTCAGAGCCAACCTCATGATGCCACTTATGAAAAACGTGGACACCAGGTTTTTCAATCTCGTATCGCTAAGAGATATAAACCTCTCGTTCTTCACCGAATTGGGAGATGCGTGGAATGATGCAAATGATTTCCCCTATAACGCGAGGATAAGTGTTGGAAATGAAATAGGTTTCTTTTTGAGAACGATGGGAGGCATGCCTTTAGTTGCAAACATTGGCTATTCATGTCCTGTGTATAACTATCAAACGAACGAACATCCCATCATATACATCGGTTTCGATTTAGAACCCTTAACGACGTATTCCATGCTCTATGGAAATTGAGATGAGAGGCATCGTAAGGATAGGCATTCCCTTACGATGCCTAAAAGTTCTTTATTTATAATATCCCTTCTCTTTCAGAAATTCGTATATCTTCTGATTAGCCGTTTTAAGGGCTTCCGCAGGTGACATCTGTAATGCCCAGGCCTTGGATAGATATGTCGCAAGGATGTCTTTTATTTCGGGATAATCTGGGAGTTTAGGTTCAGCATATCCCCATTTATTCAGAGCG
>WFSK01000138.1 GCA_015486095.1 Thermotogae bacterium | reverse complement strand
GAACATTTCTCTCGATTCTACCATCCGGGAAATGCCCTATTGTGTATCGTAGGTAAGTTCGATGAAGAAAAGGTATGGGATCTAATAGAACATTTGAGTGAAGACAGAAGAGGAGAGATATATCGATACCATCCTCCTATATCTCCCGATTATTCTCCCATCCTTCTGGAAAGGAGCATTCAGCAAGTTCATTTTATAGTAGGTGTCCCAGCCCTTTCATTGAAAGATGAGAAGATATATGAGTTATCGGTTTTACACACCATATTAGGAGGTGGATCGACCTCTCGCCTGTTCGAGAAGATAAGGGAAAAAGAAGGGCTTGTCTACACGATATATTCCGATATCAATTCATATCACAATAACGGATTACTATACATCTATGGAGCAACATCAGCCGATAAATTCACGAAGGCCCTTTCTCTGGTAAATGAAGAACTGGACATGCTGAAAGAGAGAGGGATAAGGGAAGATGAAGTTCATGACGCAAAGGAAAAGATAAAAGGTGAATTCCTGTTAGGACTCGAAAGCACTTCCACTATAATGCAGTATCTCTTCAATAGAGGCATCCACGCTCTTCCTCTTCTGAGTGCAGATGAAATCGTTGAAAAGATAGATGCCGTTACTACCGAAGGGGTGAATTCGTTGGCAAATCTCTTATTTTCTAAAAGGCGTTCTCTGGCTATACTTGCCAGAGATGTGGAGAAACTGGGGGTGTATGAAGTATAGACCATGGGGACGAAATGGATAAGATTGGAAAATACCGAGGCCGGAATGAAATTGGCTGGGGATCTTCGAGATGAAATAACCCTTGAAATAATATACGAAAAAGATCATACTCTTTCGAAAGATGATATCTTGTTTTTGAAAAAGAACAAGACCGTTTCCTGGATTCCTGTCTACACGGTAAGCGATGCCCTGATCCACGAAACCCCTCCATCGTATAAGATAGGAGAAGTGGAAGAGATCCAGGATGGTGTATATCTCGAAAATCCTCCAGATGAAATACTAAATGAGCGTTTGGAACTCTTTTCCCATGATATGTTAAAACGTTCTATAAGTGCTGTGGAGAAGTTCATGAGTGAGGCCGCAGAGGGAGGACAAGTGGAGATTGAATCCGTGAAGAGTATGGGTGAATCTTTGGTAAATGAAGCAACCTTGAGATACAAAGAAAATGTCTTATTACCCTTATTGAAATTGAAGAATTACGATAACTATACCTATGCCCATTCCGTAAATGTCGCCACTACCTCTATATTTCTGGCTTTGCAGATGCGTCTCGATCTGGAGGCGATAAAATTGCTCTCTATTGGGGCTCTTTTACATGATGTCGGAAAGGTGAAGATATCCAACAATATTCTGAATGCCCCCCGACGCCTTTCAAAAGAAGAGATAGCATTGATAAGAAAACATCCTATATACGGTTTCGAAATAGCAAGGGCTTCTGGTATAGAGGATGCACACATATTGCGCCCCATAACGGAACACCATGAAAAGCTGGATGGGACTGGATATCCTTTGAATAAGAAGGGAGATGAGATAGGCATCCTTTCGAGGATAACTGCCGTTGCAGATGTATACGATGCGTTGACCACTATAAGACCATATCGCAATCCATCCAACCCCTACGATGCTATGAGTTTAATAATAAAGGATTCCGGTAAGAAATTGGATGAAAGAATCGTAAACTCTCTTGTAAATACCATAGGGATATATCCTCCGAGCACACCTGTGGGATTAACAGATGGGTCTACAGCTGTGGTAGTTGCCTCGAATAAGGGGTTTCCCACCCTACCGGTGGTGAAGATAATATCGAGCAGAGAGTTGAAAGAAGGTAGTTTAGTGGATCTTAGCAAGCAGCACTATTTGGGTGTCTCGAGGATATTGAGTATTACCGAATTCGAGAATGCAAAAAATCTTTAAGAGGTGCAATGAAAATGCGATGGGTAAAATTGAAAGATGTGGTACCGGGTGTCTTTTTGGCTGAGGATCTTAAAGATGAGGTAAAAGGTACCGTGGTATTCAAGAAAGGGAGGAAATTACTCAAGGAAGATATAGAGTCCCTCAAGAATAGATGGAATGTTAGTTGGTTACCAGTGGAAACGGTAGATGAGATATCGGAAGGAGACAGAGAAGCCTCGAATACTACACTTAGCAATGCGATCGCACTCAAACGCTCCATATACGTAAGAAAGATGGAGGAATTAAACGTATACAAACCCGTAAAGACTATGTCTGTAGAGGTCTTAAAAAAGGCCCTCGATACTGTCGAAAGGATAGTGGAAGAGGTAGATGAAAGAGGTGTCTTCGACCCCCGCAGTGTAAAGGAAATAGTGAGTGAAGTGGTAGATGAAATGGCAGGAAAAGATAAGGAAACTCCACAACCTCTTCTCTTGAAACTGAAAGAGTACGATGACTATACCTACACACATTCCATAAACGTGGCCACACTCTCCTTGCTTCTGGGTGTCAACATGCAGTTACCCAGACAGCAACTCGTTTCCCTTACCAGTGGTGCACTACTCCACGATGTTGGAAAATGCAAGATCCCGAAGGAAATTCTCTTCTCTCCTAGGCGATTGACTCCTGAGGAATTCGAGCTCGTGAAGAAACATCCCATCTTCGGACATGAAATAGCCGAACGCTCTTCATTAGAAGATGACATAGCTGAGGAGATCATACTGGATCACCACGAAAGGGTGGATGGAAGTGGTTACCCAAGAGGTAAAAAGGGGGATGAAATAAGTCCTTTTACATCCATCGTGAGTGTAGCCGACGAATACGATGCCATCACTACGATGCGAGCTTACAGCGATGCGCGTAATCCTTACATAGCCGTTTCGGCCATAATAGAAGATGCCGGACTCGGGAAGTTGAATCCTGATATAGCAAGTATCCTCGTGAAGACCATGGGTATATATCCAAGAGGAACAGTTATGTATCTATCCGATGGTTCGAAGGTGATGGCTGTACAACAGAATCCTGGGATGCTCATCAGACCGGTCGTGAAGGTCCTGGAAAGTGATAACTTCGAGGTCGGGAAGATCCTAGACCTCTCAAAATTAGACCTCATCATAGAGCATGTCCTTGAGGAAAATGGAATACAATAGATTTCGTGTGATATCCGATCTCGTTCCAACAGGAGATCAACCCCAAGCCATAGAAAAGGTAAGCGAAAGCATACTTTCAAATAATAAATTCACCACACTGCTGGGTGTAACGGGTTCAGGAAAGACTTTCACCATGGCAAACGTAATAGAGAAGATACAACTCCCTACCTTGGTCATTTCGCCCAATAAAGCCCTTGCCGCTCAACTTTACAACGAGTTCAAAGAAGTCTTCCCCAATAACAAAGTAGAATTTTTCGTCAGCTATTACGATTACTATCGTCCCGAAGCCTACATTCCTACCAAGGATATATACATAGAAAAAGAAACGGATATCAACGAAATCATCCAGAAGATGAGACTCTCGACCCTGAAATCCGTTATAACGAGGCGAGATGTCGTTGTGGTGGCGAGTGTCTCTTGTATCTATGCCAGTGGCGATCCTCGGGACTTCAGAGAGATAAATCTTCGCCTCGTCAAGGGTGAAAGGCTTGAGCATAGAAACCTTCTGAGGAAGCTGGCAAAGATGCGTTATGAGAGGACAAACGGCGAGCTTGAACGTGGAAAGTTTCGCCTCAGAGGAGACAAGTTAGAAATATTCCCGAACTACGAAGATCTGTGTATTGGTGTGGACTTCTTCGACGATGAAATCGATGCGATATATACATTCGATCCTGTCAACAGAAGAAGAGTTGAAGAATACGATAGTACCCTTATATTCCCGGCAAAGGAATTCATAACTACAGAAGATGCCATCAACAATGCCTTGAGTTCTATAGAGAAAGAGTTAAAAGAGAGGTTAGAAGAATTCAAATCCCAGGGAAAGTATTTGGAGGCGGAGAGACTCGAGCAAAGAACAAGGTTCGATATGGAATCCATGAAGGAGATAGGGTATTGTCCTGGTATAGAAAATTATTCGAGGCATTTCTCCGGTAAGAAACCTGGGGAACCCCCTTGGACACTGTTGGATTACTTTCCAGAAGATTACCTCGTCTTCATAGATGAATCTCATATAACGGTTCCTCAATTGCGTGCCATGGCTAACGGAGACAGGGCAAGAAAGAAAAGTCTGGTGGATTACGGCTTCAGATTACCGAGCGCTTATGACAACAGACCCTTGAGATTCGATGAGTTTATAGAGCGTGTACCTCGCGTGGTCTTCGTATCCGCTACCCCTGGTGCATATGAAATGGAGGTCTCCGCACAGGTCGTTGAACAGATCATTCGTCCTACAGGGCTCGTAGACCCAGAAGTAGAAGTAAGACCAACAGAGGGGCAGATAGATGACCTGATAAAAGAGATAAACCTCAGAAAGGAGAAGAACGAAAGGGCTTTGGTCACAACTCTAACGAAACGAAGTGCTGAGAGATTATCAGATTATCTCGGAGAGATGGGGATAAATTCATTGTACCTCCATTCGGATATAGATACCATCGAAAGGGTAAAGATCCTAAGAAAATTGAGAAAAGGAGAGATAGATGTGGTAGTGGGTATAAATCTATTGAGAGAGGGTCTGGACCTTCCAGAGGTTTCATTAGTTGCTATACTGGATGCAGATAAAGAGGGGTATCTCAGATCGGAAGTCAGTCTGATCCAGACGATGGGTAGGACCGCGAGAAACGTAAATGGAAAGGTAATAATGTACGCCGATACGATAACCGATGCCATGAAGAGGGCAATAGAAGAGACGAACAGGAGAAGAAAGATTCAAATGGAATACAATACAATCCATAGAATAACCCCGAAGACTATAATAAAGCCTGTAGAAGAAGGCATGTTCGAGGAGTTCGGTTACAAAGAGAAGAAGGTAAAGGTTAAGAGAAGTAAGGCCATAGAGGAGCTCTTCTCTCTTACGAATGTATTGGGTAGAGAAGAATATATTCAAGTATTGCAGGATGAAATGACAAGAGCGGCCAGTGAATTGCGTTTCGAGGATGCCGCACAGATAAGGGATGAACTGATAAAATTGCGTAAGAGATAAACAGAGGGATAGGGATACATGTTAAATATTGGAGCGATAGTAAACGGCATAACTATATTGATAGGAAGCTTTTTAGGTCTTTTCGTTGGAGCAAGATTAACCGAAAGATCGAAAGAAGTGTTGTTCGAAGCGATAGGAGCAATAACTATCGTGATCGGCATTAAGATGGCCATCGAAGCGAAGTACGTGATCGTCGTCTTGGTAAGTCTCGCAATAGGTGGAGTCCTCGGTGAGTTATGGAAGATAGAAGAAAGGTTAAATTCTATCGCCTATGTATTGAGACATTTCGTTGCGATCGGAGAAGGAGATAGATTCGTTGAAGGTTTTGTCACCGCCTTTGTGCTTTTCACAACCGGTCCTATGACCATACTGGGGTGTATTCAAAGTGGGATATCGACATCTTCTGAATTGCTCCTGATCAAATCGACTATGGATGGCATATCCTCGATCATATTGGCATCGGCCTATGGGAAAGGGGTTGTATTCTCCGCTGGAGCAGTATATATTCTGGAAGGTTTTCTCATACAGATAGCTGGCTTTATAAGATTCATCGGCGCAAAACCATATATAAGTGATTTCAGTGGTGTAGGGGGTATCATAATCATCTTTATAGGGATAAGATTATTACGTTTAAAAGAAATAAAAGCGGGGAATTTCCTGCCAGCCTTATTAGCGGTGATCTTCTTGGATTGGGTTACCTTTCTATTTTAAAAGAATTTCTCCAGATCTCTTAGTCGATGGCCGATACCTTATTACGCCGTTTTACGCTCCAGACTTCGTATTCCATACGTTTCCATCGAGAAAGATGCCTTGTTCTTTCCACCCTTTTTACCTTCGTTACCCTCCAGCTTTCTCCTAAAACGGCAGATACTGCAGCGGCTATAACTACATTTAGATCATCGAGATCCTTATCGAGATTGGGTTTCCTAATCGTAATGTGTACATGCCTTTCTACACCTCTGTTCAATATCTCACTGAAGATGTATATTACTAAAGAAGTGATCGCCAACCCGGAGAAGACGATTAGCATTCCCGTTAACGTTATTCTCCACACCTCGTTCATCGTGTTCCTCCTCTCACTCAAAGCTTTACGTCCATCCGTTTAACAATCACAGCGGTATATTATCGTGTTTTTTCTTGGGTAGATATTGACGCTTATTCAAGGTTGCTTCCAATGCCTTGACTATGTATCTACGCATTTCTATGGGTTTTATCACCGCATCTACGTATCCTCTACTCGCCGCAACATAAGGATTTGCGAATTTCTCTTTGTAATCGTTTATCTTTTCCGTACGCACCTTCTCAGGGTCCTCTGCATTCTTTATCTCTCTCGCAAAGATGATATTGGCAGCTCCTTCAGGACCCATAACCGCTATCTCTGCGGTAGGTAATGCGAATACTTGATCTGCGCGTAGATGCTGACTCCCCATCGCTATATATGCACCCCCATATGCCTTTCGTAGGATCATCGTGATCTTTGGAACGGTAGCCTCGGAGTAAGCGAATAACAGTTTTGCACCATGTCTTATTATCCCTCCATGTTCTTGTTGAACCCCGGGTAGGAATCCGGGAGTATCCACGAAGGTTACTATGGGTATGTTAAAGGCATCCAAAAATCTAATAAATCTTGCCGCCTTATCCGAAGCATTTATATCGAGCGCCCCCGCAAATATCTGGGGTTGATTGGCTACGATACCCACACTGTATCCTCCAAATCTGGCAAACCCCACAACTATATTTTTTGCATATCTTTCATGGACTTCAAAGAACGAATCTTCATCTACAACACACCTTATAACATCTCTAACATCATAAGATTTGGTAGGAACGGTGGGTATGACCTCATCCACTTTCGGATCGGTATCGAGTATTTGCACACGGGGCTCCTCATATGGTGGCTCCTCTGAATTGTTTTGAGGAATATAGGAGAGTAATTTCTTCACTTGTTGCATCGCTTCTTCTTCGGTTGAGGCAAAGAAATGGGCATTTCCACTCCTGGTGTTATGTACAAGAGCTCCTCCCAAACTTTCTTGATCTATTTCCTCCCCAGTAACAGCCTTTATCACCTGAGGACCTGTTATGAACATCCTCGAGATCTTATCCACCATGAAGACGAAATCCGTTATAGCCGGGGAATACACTGCTCCACCTGCACTGGGACCGAGTATCACGGAGATCTGAGGAATGACACCAGAAGCAACGGTATTCCTGTAGAATATCTCACCATACCCGTAAAGTGAATCAACCCCCTCTTGTATCCTCGCTCCTCCAGAATCGTTGATCCCGATTATAGGCATACCGTTCTTCAACGCAAAATCCTGAACCTTACAGATCTTCTTGGCATGCATCTCTCCCAATGAGCCACCCTGTACCGTGAAGTCTTGTGCAAAAACTGCCACCGGTCTACCATTGATCCTGCCCCAGCCAGTCACCACTCCATCAGCAGGGAGAACCTTCTTATCCAAACCAAAATATGTTGAACGGTGCTTCACGAGCATATCGAATTCCACAAAAGAACCTTCATCCAGAAGCAATGCTATCCTCTCCCGAGCAGTATGCTTTCCCAATCTGTGCTGCTTCGCTACCCGCTCTTCTCCTCCACCTTTTAACACCTCTTCTCTCCTAACATCTAAGCGTTCGTTCAATTTTTCTATATTATCAGCCATCGTGAACCTCCTCGACGAATTCCATGAGTATTCCACCCGTATCCTTAGGATGGATGAAGAAGACTCTGCTGCCATGGGCACCCTTTGAAATAGAGTCTCTTAATACCCTTATTCCGGCCTTCTTCATACTCGAGAATGCCTTTTCTATATCCAAGACATCGAATGCTATGTGATGTATACCTTCTCCTTTGTTCTTTAAAAACTCGGCTATGCTACTCTCTTCAGAAGTTGGCTCGAGCAACTCAAGTCTCGTTTTTCCTATCTCCACGAAGGCTACCTTGACTTTATATGCCTCTACCAACTCTGCCTCAGAAACCTTTAATCCCAAAATATCTCGATAAAATCCGATCTTATCTGCTATCTTCTCCACCGCAATACCTATATGTGATATACCTTTTATGAGCATCTGCTTTTCATTACCTCCTCCCTCAGCAAGGATATCTTTCACTATCTCGATATATACTTCATCGAAGTCATCGATCTCTCTATCGGCCAGATTTTCAAGAGCTTTAGACAAAGCCTTCTCAAACCTGGACAAAATACCTTCCCTTACTCTCATCAATCTCCTCGTCCTTTTTTTAACCTCTATCTTCTTCGAAGATAAGAGATATCTTCTATGCCTTTGTAGTTCTCTCAAAAGCATATCTATACCAATATTTTCGGTAGATATAACTTTCAAAATCGGAGGTTGCCACTCATCTCTTGCCTTTGTGATGCTTCTCATAACTTTCAGTTGCTCTGCTATCTTATCTGCACCCTGCTTATCTGCCTTGTTGATAACGAATATATCTGCCATCTCCGTCATCCCAGCCTTGTAAGTCTGTATTCCATCTCCCTGTTCTGGCATCAACACGAGAACTGTGGTATCCGATATGTCGAATATATCCAGATCTATCTGTCCCGCACCTACGGTCTCGACGATTACGGTATCGTATCCAAACGCCAATACCATGTCTATCATATCTATCAGATGATGGGAAACTCCGCCTCCTGCTCCTCGGGTGGCTACACTTCTTATGAAGACATTTTCATCGACAGCGTAACGCTGCATTCTAACTCTATCACCTAATATGGCTCCGCCGCTGATCTTGCTACTCGGATCTACTGCGAATACAGCGATTTGTCTGTTTTCCATCAAAAGTAGTCCTATCAATTTATCTATAAGGGTGCTCTTTCCAACGCCGGGGGGGCCGGTGATGCCGATTATCCATGGCTCTTCTACCGATTTCCTTAGAGTCCTGATGCGTTCAACCAATTCAGAATTCCCTTCTTCAACCAGTGTCATAGCTCTTGCCAGTGCTTTCTTATCCTTATTTTCAAAACCTTCGATCAATCTCTCTACATTCGATGTCAAATTCATCACACTCTATCTGGGAACTTGCTCCTCAAAAAGTCTATGACCTCGTCTGTAGGTGTTCCAGGAGTAAAAACACGCTGGATCCCGATCTCACGTAATTTCGGCACATCATTCTCCGGGATCACCCCACCCGCAAATACGAGGATGTCCGAGGCATTTCTCTCTTTGAGTAATCTCATTATCTCAGGGAACAACCGCATGTGTGCACCAGATAATATGGATAATCCTATGGCGTTGACATCTTCCTGTATGGCCGTATTCACGATCTGAAGCGGAGTTTGACGTAGCCCTGTGTATATCACTTCCATCCCCGCATCTTTCAGGGCATGGGCCACAACCTTTGCCCCTCTGTCATGGCCATCGAGGCCGGGCTTTGCGATCAGCACTCTGAGCTTCTTCACAACTCTATCACCTCTTTGTATTCACCGAATACCTCCCTTAAAGCATCTGAAATCTCCCCCACAGTTGCATAATCACGGACTGCTTTCAAAACCAGAGGCATCAAGTTCTCATCTGTTCGCGCCGCCTCCTTTATCTCGTATATATCTCTTTTAACGCGCTCGTTGTCACGTTCTCTTCTCAATTTCTTCAAACCTTCTATCTGCCTTTCCTCGATATCAGGATCCACCTCCATTGTGGCAAGCTTGGTCTTCTCTTCTATCTTGTATTTGTTCACACCAACTATTATCCTCTCCCCGGATTCCCATTCTTTTTGGTATCTGTATGCACTATCATGTATTTCACGCTGCACGTATCCTTCTTCTATGGCATTCAACATACCTCCCATCTCTTTTATCTTATCTATGTATTCCCTCGCCTTCTCTTCTATCTCGTCAGTTAAGGATTCAACGTAATAAGAACCTGCTAAGGGATCGACGGTGTTCGTAACACCTGATTCATACGCGAGTATCTGCTGTGTACGTAAGGCTATCATCACAGACTCCTCTGTAGGAAGTGATAGGGCTTCGTCTCTCGAATTGGTGTGTAAAGACTGTGTACCACCCAATACGGCAGCCAACGCCTGATAAGCAACGCGAATAACATTATTATTTGGCTGTTGGGCGGTTAGCGTAGAGCCAGCCGTTTGAGTGTGAAACTTTAACTTCCAGGCTTCTGGATCCGAGGCACCGAATTCATTTCTCATGATGTTTGCCCATAGTCTTCGTGCCGCCCTGAACTTTGCCACTTCTTCAAATATATCGTTATGGGCGGCAAAGAAAAAGGAAAGCTGCTTTCCAAGGGCATTCACATCGAGTCCTTTGGAGATCGCTTGTTTAACGTACTCAATGCCATCAGCAAGGGTAAATGCCAATTCTTGAACGGCAGTTGCTCCAGCCTCGCGCATATGATATCCACTGATACTTATCGGCTTCCATTTCGGGAGGTTAGTTGCAGTAAATTCCAATATATCTGTAGTAAGCCTCATCGATGGTTTTGGGGGATAGATGTATGTACCACGTGCTATATATTCTTTCAATATATCGTTTTGAATAGTCCCTCTCAATACTCTCCTATCTACTCCCTGCTTTTCGGCAACAGCTATGTACATAGCGAGCAATATCATCGCCGTAGAATTTATCGTCATAGAAGTACTCACCCTATCCAGGGGTATTCCATCGAAGAGAGTCTCCATATCCCTGAGAGAATCTATGGCTACACCCACCTTTCCCACTTCACCCATAGCCATCGATGCATCAGAATCGTATCCTATCTGAGTGGGGAGATCGAAGGCAACGGATAGTCCGGTTTGTCCCTGCTCCAAAAGATATTTATATCTCTTATTCGTCTCTTCAGCAGATCCAAAACCCGCGTATTGACGCATCGTCCATAACCTTCCCCTGTACATCGTCGGATATATACCGCGAGTGTACGGATATTCCCCAGGAAAGCCAATGGATTTAT
>WFSK01000137.1 GCA_015486095.1 Thermotogae bacterium | reverse complement strand
GATTTGCTTCGCAACTGTTCACAGCACTTCCACATCAAGATATGTCCTCTACCTCATTTGCTATATGATTCTCACAACAGCCTCTCAACAACGATATCCTTTTTCTACTTTACACAGTCAAACCTGAGATGAAGTTAAATTATTTTACCTCAATGTGGTAAAATAATAGTATGAAAGGGGTTGATCATATGAAAATTAGGTGGTTCGGGCATGCGTGTTTTCTCATAGAGTCAGGAGGGGTAAGAATCCTAACTGACCCATTTGATAGAAGTGTTGGATACGAGATCCCAGATATAACAGTAGATCTGATAACCGAGAGTCATCAGCACTTTGACCACAACGCACATAATCTCATAAGAGGAAAATTTGAACTGATAAAAGATGCGGGAAATAAGGAGTTTAAGGGGATCAAGATCAATGGAATCAAGGCCTTTCATGATGAGCATTCCGGAAGAGATCGGGGTTCTATTATCATATTCAAGTTCGAATTTCCAGAAGGTTTGAATGTGGTACACTGTGGAGATCTAGGGCATCTATTGGATGAATCTCAAAAGAACGCGCTGGGTAAAGTGGACATACTCCTGATACCGGTAGGAGGTAAATTCACTATAGATGCTAAAAAAGCCAAGAAGGTAGTGGATAGCCTTGCACCAAAGGTGGTCATACCGATGCACTACAAGACCAAGTACCTGACATTCAACTTAGCACCTGTAGATGACTTCTTGAGATTATTCCCTTCTTATGAGAAAGTTGGAAAAGAGTGGGAAGTAAGTGCTGAAGAAATAGGATCGTTTGACAAAAGCATTAAGGTGTTTAGTATATAAAGGTGAACAGCAACATCAGGAAAAACTCTGGTATTAAGGTCCTCTTAAGCGAAGAGGCGATCTTGAAGCGTATAAAAGAGTTAGGAGATGAAATATCACGGTTTTATCTCTCTAAGACAGATACGCTAGTGGCTATAGGGGTGTTAAAAGGAGCCCTTCACTTTTATGCTTATCTGTTGCCTTACATACGTTTGAATGTGATATATTCTTTCATCAATCTATCTAGCTACGCTGGCACCGATAAAGGTGCAAAGATACACTTGAAATCGTGGATAGATGTCGATATAAAGGATAGATATGTGTTGGTTGTAGAAGATATAGTCGATACTGGCAGGACCATAGAGTATATCTTGAAATATTTCAAGCGTTATAAAGCAAAGGATATAAGAGTCGTAACACTCCTGGATAAACCTTCCAGAAGACTGATCGACGTTCCCATAGATTTTAAGGGTTTCGAAATAGAGGATAAGTTTGTCGTAGGATTCGGTTTCGATTATGAACAAAGATATAGGAATTTACCTTATATAGGGTATTTTGAGAAGTGATGAAATGAATTTTTCGGAAAAGGGGCTTCTTTTACTTGGAATAGTTATAAGCTTATTGGTTGTGAGCGCTATAATTATGATATCTATGGGTGCAAGCATCAGAAAACAAGCTGAACAACTTATAGAACGCTCTGAAGGTATAAACGCGTATTATACTGCCGAGAGTGTTCTCCATTACATTCTTTATGATATGTACGAATCCAATGTTTCCTCACAATCCGATGTAGAGAATAAACTCAATTACTATGTTCTTCATTACTCATCTCCCACACCTTTGGCTTCGCTCACATATCTAAATGGTGAATTCGATGGAGATTATAAATTCTATATAGATTCTGCTGGTACAACAGACAAGATCAAGATCTACGGGATATATAAGAGTAAGACAAGAGCCATGAAAAAACTGAAGATAAGATTCCAATACGATAATGGAATAGTGAAGATATCATATCTTAAACCTTAGGAGTAATAATAATCGGATGAAAGAGAAGATCGTAGTAATAGATTTTGGTTCGCAATATACTCAGTTGATAGCAAGGCGGATTCGAGAAATGAACATCTACACCGAAATCGTTCAACCAGATGAAGTAGATAGCATGCTTAATGGATCTTCGAATATAAAGGGAATAATACTTTCGGGAGGGCCAAAAAGTGTTAATTTACCTAATGCCCCCGATGTAAGTCTTCGGATGTTTTCAGGAAAGATACCTGTGCTTGGAATTTGCTACGGCATGCAGTTAATAGCGAAGTATTTTAAGGGAAAAGTACGTTCTTCTGAAAAGAGAGAATATGGACATACGCTTGTGAGATGTTCCAAAAAAAGTCCTCTATTCAAAGATATCCCTCAAGATATCACTGTCTGGATGAGTCATGGAGATGATGTCCAGATACTTCCAAAGGGCTTCGTAGAAACAGCAAAAACGGAGAACGGAGTATGTGCGGCATTCGAATCTCCTTATAACAATATATATGGCATTCAATTTCATGTTGAGGTGACACAGACGGAATATGGTACACAGATCCTAAGGAATTTCATATTCGATGTGTGTGGATGTAAACCGAACTGGTTTCTTGAGGATTTTATAACGAATGCTGTTGAAGAGATCAAAAAGGAAGTGAGAGATGGAAGAGCAGTATGTGCTCTTTCAGGTGGAGTGGATTCAACAGTTGCAGCTATGATAGCCAATAAGGCAATAGGAAATAGGTTATTAGCGATATTAGTCGACCATGGATTTATGAGAAAAGGGGAAGTGGGATCGATCAAAAGATATATGAGAGATGAGTTAGGAATAAACTTGAAAGTGATAGATGCTTCGAACGAGTTTTTGTCTACTTTGAAGGGTATTACCGATCCTGAGGAAAAGAGGAAACGCATCGGTGAGCAATTCATAAGGGTGTTCGAACGAGAAGCATTGCGAGCAGGGAATATAAGATATCTCATTCAGGGGACCATATACTCAGATGTGATAGAAAGTGCCGCCTCTGGTTCCACTACGATATCCCGCATAAAAAGCCATCACAACGTTGGCGGACTGCCTGAGAAGATGAACCTACGGATAATAGAACCTTTGCGAACGCTCTTCAAGGATGAAGTGAGAAGAGTGGGTGCAATACTCAATATTCCCGAACAGATATTGAATAGACAACCATTTCCGGGCCCAGGTATCGCTATTAGGATACTCGGAGAAGTAACATCGGAACGAATAGAAATAGTCCGCAAGGCAGATGCGATATTCAGGGAGACTTTAGAAGAAAGTGGTTGGAAAAAGAGAATATGGCAGTCATTCGCAGTATTACTTCCGATAAGAAGCGTTGGGGTAATAGGGGATGAAAGGACCTATGGTTATGTAGTGGCATTAAGAGCAGTGAATAGTGTAGAGGGAATGACTGCCAGTTGGTCTGAAATCCCACCCGATGTTTTGAGAAAGGCATCGAAACGCATAACGAACGAGGTAACAGGGGTTAATCGAGTTGTTTACGATATAACTGACAAACCTCCTGCAACCATAGAATGGGAATAACATCTAAGGTTCGGACACTAATCGGATGCTTTGCATCGATATATCTTAAAGATGATATAATAACTCTAAAGGAGGTCAGTTAGAGATCGATAACAAACGAATAATCGAGATCATTAAATATATAATAGAGAGGATAAATGGGAGCGATATAGAAGATAAGATCTCTCTGTTGTTATCCCCCTTCTTCTTCGAAATAGTAAGAGAGCTCAAGGATAAGGGTTACACCGATAAAGAGATAATAAATGGCTACGATTATCTCCTTTCTTCTCTTATACCAGAAGAATATGACGGAGAGATCTTTAATTACTACCCAAATCCTGTTCTGAGACGTTTTACAGATACAGAAGTCAAAGTCCTTAAGGAAAACGATATGATCTCCTTACCTTATAGTGGTGTTTTGAACCCAACGGAAATAGATATCCTGCTACACAAGTTATCTACCTCACGGGATGATGCAATATCCTTTCTCAATTCCTTTCTCGACAAGCAACACTTGGATGCCCTCGATTATTATATGCATGCCAAAAATGATAAACGATCATTCTTAAATTGATTTGTTAGATTTTACGCAAGAATCCATATTTTTTGAGTATCCTTACATATGTAGATATGATGTCTTTCTCTGTAGGTGAGAACTCGAGGTCAAGGATATCTTTTATTTCATCCAGCGTGCGTTCTCCATTCATTAGATTTTCCAACTCTGCTGCCTTTATACCCCACATTCCATCTTTTTCCTTAAGCGCCGATAGCCACCTCTGATCATCCCTGCTTAACACCGTATTTAGCATCGTTCCCAAAGGTCCATTATAAGTCTTTTCATATACATCTACAGAAGTCCTTTTCTTTTTCTTGTTATCTATATTCAAAGAATTGAACAACAATTTCAATACCTTTGTAGAATTCGCAAGCTTGCGAGAGGATAAGAGTATCTTTAATGAATCCACAGTTTTCAATTCTGCTTCGAGCACAAAATCGGCAGCTCTTGCCGAATCATTCAATGAAGATCTTTTGATCTTCATCATCCTCTCGTAGAGTCTTTTAACAGAATTCGCAGTGATCACATCCAGTATCTTGTCGTCTGATGAATTCATATACAGTATAGAAGCAAGCGTAGCTTTCGATACCCACTCGAGCGAAGTTGGGTCTACTTTATCCACGGTATCCATGCTCGTGTGATAATATCGATCTGGCCACTGTGTAAGTGATACAGCTGGGATACCAAAAGAATCAAATACATAATGATCCGAACCGACGGAAAACCCAGCCCTCTCATATAATCTACTTCTGAAAGAACCGTTGAAGTGATTCGAACTCTTTGGAGAATAATAAATAATGGAAGCGTCCAGCAGATCATTCAAAAACGATGGTACAGACCAAGGAGTTGTATTTAGAGTCAAGGTTGAGCCCGTCAACTTTTGGTTTTCTCCCACCATATCCAGATTCACAGCCCCTAATACCCCTTCGCTGTTTTCTATCAAATATGGAACAGTACCAAACATTTCGGGAACTAAGAGAAACTTCACTGTTCTTCTCAGTGGCTCCATCTTTCCAGAAGAAATGAGTTCTTTCACAGTTCTTGCCAGTTCGAAAGTTGAAGCCGCACCACTAGCATTATCGTTGGCTCCGGGTGATGGATGACATATATGCCCTAATACCACTAAAGATTTTAACTTGGAAGAAGTTCCTCTGATAGTTATTTCTAAAACGTACATCTTGCCTCTCTTTACAACAACATCTATTAGTGCCTCTACAAATACCCTACCATTTTTCTGTAATGCCTTTTTCAAGATCATGTACTGATTATAGCTTAGCGAAAAACCCAATGCCTTGTACTCCTCATCGTTCACATAACAT
This sequence comes from Thermotogae bacterium, assembly GCA_015486095.1. GTDB lineage: Bacteria > Thermotogota > Thermotogae > B3-G13 > B3-G13 > B3-G13. The sequence goes on along the minus strand of WFSK01000137.1, from coordinate 17,798 downwards.
GGGATCGATAGATAATTTACCGCATCTGGTAAGCTTTCTGGTGTTCTTCCAATGGTTTTATCCTGAGCCCTCATAAAAGACGATAGTATTGCTTTCGCACCTTTCTCCTTCACAGCTATTCTGTAAACATCTCTGATATTCCCAGTAGAGAGAACGGCCTTGCCTTTCACGTTCTTACCCTTATAATCTTCTTCATCAGTCCCTTTGCCAACATCTATCACTTCTAACCTCAATCTACCATCGGTTGGCCAGCTCCCAAACACAATAGATGTCTTGGCGATCTCGGTGGAGGTTATCAGGTCCCTGTCCGGCAACAACCTCAGTTCACCGAAATTCAGGTCCCATGCCAGAGGTGGTATCCATGTGGCATAGGATCTCTTGCCATCAATGGTATAAGGGATCATTCTGATATCGTTCTCGTCAAAACCAGATATCAGAAGTTTATCCTTTAATAAAAGGAGTATATTTTTGTAATCCTTGCTACCTCTACTCCTGTGAAATTTCGAGATCTCTCTGACAATTCCAAGGATCTTCCACCCGTTTACATTTGAAACCAACTCGTCAAATTTCTCGAACATCGCATTTTCCTCCTCTATTATAATTTGAATATTCTCGTCGCTACTAAGAAATACACGAGCATTCCTCCGATATCCACCAGTGTAGTTATGACAGGTCCTGCCATAACGGCGGGGTCGATCTTTATCACCTTGGCTAAGACAGGTAACATTGCTCCGATGACATCCGCTAAGAATATAACAATAGCAAGAGCTAAAGAAATACTCATGGCAAGAATGAGATTAGGGGTGGTTATCATAACTCTTGCGAAGGCAAGCAAAGCGAGAAGAAACCCCAACAATGCGGCAGATAAAGCCTCGCGCCACGTTATCTTGAAGAAATCCCTTATCGTTATGTCTCTCGTGGCGAGTGCCCTGATGATTATAGTGGAAGACTGAGTCCCAACGTTTCCTCCTGTATCTATCATCATGGGTACAAAAAATGATAGAGCCACGGCAGATCTGATAGTATCCTGGAAGGACTGCATTACAAAACTCGTAGCTGATTCCAGGATCATGAGCAAAGCCAACCATATGACACGTTTTTTAACTAAAAGGAATGGATTCGTATGGAGGTAGGGAATCTCTATCGGTTCGAGTAATGCCATTCTTTGAACGTCTTCGGTATTTTCTTCCTCCATTACATCCATAACATCGTCGATGGTAATGATTCCAACCAAACGTTCCTCGCTATCGACCACAGGAACCGCTAATAGATCATATTTCTGCATAACCCTTGCAACATCTTCTTGATCATCCAGAGTGTTCACTGATATGAAATTCTTATTCATTATTTCTTCCACCTTCACGTTAGCCCCTGAAAGTAACAGGTCTTTAAGGGGAACTGTGCCAAGCAATTTTCGTCTTTCGTCTATGACATAACCTGTGTATATAGTCTCTTTGTCAGGAGCTGTCTTACGTATGTGATCTATGGCTTCATCCACTGTCATACTGGCTTTTAAATCAACGTACTCTGGTGTCATCAATCTGCCGGCCGAATCTTCTGGATAGTTTAACAGTTCATTTGCAATCCTACGCTCTTCAGGAGATAGGTATAAAAGCAATTTTTTTACCATGCCTGCAGGTAATTCTTCAAACAACTCTGTTCTCTCATCGGGTTCAAGCTCTTTTACAAGAGCAGCAACGTTTTGTTCTGCCATACTCTGTATGAGAGTCATTTGATCATCCTTCTCCAAGAGGGTAAATACATCGGCAGCATAATTCTTGGGAAATAGCCTGAAGATCATAACCATTTCGATCGTATCCAATGCCGATACAACCCTTATCATATCTGCTGGTGAGTATCTTTCACAAATAAGAGTAAGATAGCGCTTCAAAGAACGAAGATCCTTGAGACGTAGTAGCTCTCTTATTTTGTTTCTCGCATCGTACAACGCTTTGTTCTTCTCTTCTCGCATCATCAACTGTACCATCCTTATCATAAGCAAAAAGGGTAGATTGCAAAATATAAATTGCAAATTGTAATTCAAGAATTATCCTTTTCTGCAGCAATTGACATCAGGAATGAACCATATAAACCTTCAGTTTCAGCTTTCGATTCGCTTCATTGAGATCTCGTACATATATATCTATACGATTGTCTTTTACTGCAGAACCTACATCTGCCACAACGAAAAATCCCTTATTAGGTTTATCCTTAAAGTACGGAATGTAAAGTACAGAACCCAGGGGTATAACTTGTGGATCGGCAGCTACTGTATACCACTCTTTTACATATTCGCCACTTTTAGTCTTTTTAAAATCCGCTTCCAATGGAACTTTTCCATCATCCCACTCGGTATAAAACGTGATATCGAATTCCCCTATGTATTTGTAGAATATCTTCAGTGGATCCTTCGGTTCACCATCTATCCATAACTGGAAATTGAGGTATCTCGTACCATTTTCTACAGCCGCATATCCGATCTGTTCTCCCTCTCTCACCCATTCACCAAAGTGTACATATATGTTCTGAAGATGAGAATAAATGGTCACGATGTTGTTTCCATGCTCTAACTTCACGTATTTCCCATAGGCTACATTCTTTCCCAGATCTATCACCTTGCCTGGCAAGGTAGCAACTACCTTTTGATCATCCCTCGACTTTATATCGACTCCAACATACGTTTTGACACCTACCAATTCTCCAAAGAAATGTATAACACTTCTCAGACTTTCTCTATTCACAGGCGATAAAGGCCAGGTTATAAGATTACTTATATCTGTTACAGGTATTTTAAGTTCCTGTCCAGCATATATCTTACTCGGATCTGATATGTTGTTTAACTTTTGAACTTCTTTCATACCTTCTCTGCCCAAACCAAATGCTTCTACGATCTTGGAAAGCACATCACCGGATTTTACCTTATAGATTATGTAACCCGAAGAGGTTTTAAGCAATCTATTGACGTTATATTCACTGAATGCAGCTTCTATTTGATTCGTTCTCCTCCACAGATTTTCTATCGCTTTTCTCACGTTTTCCAGATTTTCTACCTGGTTACTGTAATCGATCTTTGCTTTCAACTCGGCTTCGAGAAGTGTTATCTTTTTCCTGATACCATCTACAGACGATTTTATGCTATTCTTGTAGCTTCCAATATCATCTTTAAACCTCTTTATATCGAATCCTACCAATTCTACTACCCTATCCGGGAGATAAGATGTATCTTCGAGCTGGGCTATCTTATTGCTCAGCGAAACAACCTCCTTCTCGAGTTCATTCAATTTCGATAGTTGGTTCACCAACTCATCTGGCGAGGTTAGATTTACATTATCCAAAGCCTTCTTGAAATCCTTAAGGGTTTCGAGAAGTGCTTCATAAGAAGAGAACCTCTTCTTTAAACCCTCTATTTCATTTGTAGTAGCAGTTAGATTATCTTTTAAGGTGAAAAGATAATGAATTTCTTTACCTGTGGATTTCAAGGCATCATCCAATTTATTTACCTTTTCCTTAAGATCGGTAAAGTTAGCCTGCAATTGAATAAGATGCTCTATATCCTCACTAATATTAACTTCAGTAGGTCTTTGATGATCTACACCCGGAGATACTTCCCCTTTCGCTAAGGAAACGATCAATTTGACATAATTGCTCTTTATTCTCATGATGTCAGCCTTCAATGAAGAAATGATTTTCTTCATTTCCCGATTTCCCTCAATATTTCTATTTACTTCGTCTTCGATCTGAGATATGAGCGCTTGTAAATTCTCAATATTCCTATCTGCCTTTATAGCTTCTACCGCAGATCTCAATCCTCTTATCTGAACACTCAGATGAGTTACGGAACTCTCCAATTCCGGAACACTCTTAAGACATCTTGTGATGGCATTAGTATTCGCTTCTATTGTCATCTTATTCCTCTGAATGAGAGTCGCATTTTCGGTTAATCTTGTCTCAAGAGTGGATATACGGGAATAGTAAGATCCACTCTGCGCATTCAAAGAATTCAGAATACCTTTCATTACATCTATTCTTTTCTCCAGATTCCTAACCTTTGATGGGAGAGAGGGATCATAATTGGATAACAGACTTGCCGATTTAGAAATCTCATCCACCTTTTTTTCTATAACATCCATCTTAAGAGAAACAAGATTTAGATTTGAAGATATAGAAAAAACAGCCTTATTTAGCTGTTCGATATCCTTTGCATTTTTCTCAACATTTTTAAGCGCCTCCTGAACCGATGAAAGTCTTGCATCTAAATTCATCAGTTTATCCTTCGTAGCGAGTGTTCCTATTGTCTTCTCCAGGTTCTTTATCTCTACATCTTGAACCTTGTCTTTTTTCTCGATCGCTGTGACCCTGTTTTCTAAAGCCTTGAGATCAGCTATAGTAGCACATCCACTCATTATAAAAATGAGTGGCAAAATCATGATCATCAAAATACCCTTCGCTCTGATTTTTTTGTTTGCGTCTATCTTATGCTTCATCATAATCGATTGAAATTATACCATGAGGCTGTATAATAAAAAAAGTTGATGGAGTGATCGAAGCGAGCAACCATTCACAGCACTCGCACATCAGGATATGTCCTCTATCTCATTTGCTATATGATTTTCACAGCAGCCTCTCAACAACGATAGCGATTTGCAGAGAAAGAAATAGTGGAGTCAAGCAACATCTCCACTTCCACTAACGATGCACACCACCAAAACTCCATGAGGTAGGAGGGATATCTCGATGTGCGAGTGTTGTAAGTGGTTGTGAAGACGAGGGAAGGTATCACGTCGGTGAGAAACAGGATGTTTCAAATGTGACGGCGTGCAGGAAGGACGCTCGTCACAGTCCGACGTGATACCCCTGTAAGTCGAACAACATTATTTCACTTACACAACGATGCACATCGAGATATCCCTCCTACCGAACTGGTGCGGTTGAGTTGAAAGAGAGAAAAGGTCTTGCTTGGATTTTCATCAACACAGTTTGACATAGATCCTCCCATGATCGATCCTAAATCGTCTTTTGTGATATAATAAAAATTAGTGCACAAGGAGGTGGAGTTCATGAGAATAGATAACATCAATGGAATCAACCGAATACAACGAACACAATTAAATCAACAGCCTTCACAACTTCAGCAAGTTAATGTGAACAACGAACAGAGGAACCGTGTTAATCGAAGAAATCAAGAGCGTGTTCGAAATAGGATTAATGAAGCAGTTAGGCAGGCCAATAATGAAGCGGTGAATCGCATGCGAATGAATGCCAATAACCTTGCCGTACGTAACCGTGAGCTTAACAATGCTTTGAACTTCTTGAGAAGTCAAACCAATACCTTCCAAACTAATCCTGCCCGTAATCTTATGGAGTAATTGGATAAGGGGTCGTGGCGCAACCGGGAGCGCGCTTCCTTCGCATGGAAGAGGTAGCGGGTTCGAATCCCGTCGACTCCACTTTGATGAAATTGATAAAAGATGCGATTCACATCCTCTTTCCCACTTACTGTTTGATCTGTGGTAAAGAAACCCAGGGAGATTTGGTGTGTAAGGAATGTCTTAAAGGTGTTGAAAGAATAAAAGGATTGAGATGTGTTAAATGTGATTTACCTTTAAAATCTGCACCGGAGTACGGGTTATGTAAAAGATGTAAGAAAATGAAATGGAGTTTTGATTACAACCGCTCTTATGGAACATATAGTGGAATTTTGAAACAGCTGATCATCGAGTTCAAATACCACGATCATCCACGTTTGGCATATCTACTTTCCTCTTATCTAATCGAATTGATAATGGAAGCAAATATGAGTTTGAGTGATACGATCATAACCTTTGTTCCTTTAACGAGAAGGGCTAAGAAAAACAGAGGATACAACCAAACGTACCTGTTGGCAAGGGAGGTTTCGAGGCACTTGCATATTCCTTATTATCCAATGCTAAAATTCAAGAAAGAGCCCAAAGAACAAATAAACTTGAATGAAGAAGAGAGATTGGAAAACATGAAGGACATTTTTACCGTTAATGAGAATTACATAGTAGAGGCGGTTGGAAAGGATATAATATTGATCGATGATGTATTCACTACTGGTGCAACAGTAGAAGGGTGTTCACGAGCGTTAAAATCATACGGTGCTAAAAAGGTTTATTCCTTTACCGTCGCGAGGTCATGTGAGAAGGATAATAGGTGATAGAATTGAAAGAGCTCGCTTACTGTTCCAGATGTGGGAAGTTATTTGTTAAAACAGGAAACAGTACATTATGTCCTGATTGTCAGAAGATAGAAGATGAAGAATTTTCCAAAGTAGAAGCTTATCTATGGGAGCATCCAAACTCTTCGATATCAGAAGTTTCTGAGAAGACAGATGTGAAAGAGAAGATCATCCTGAAGTTCATAAGAGAAGGTCGAATCGTCAATAAGAGTTCAACTTCCACTTATCCCTGTAAGAGATGCGGAAAACCTATTACTCACGGAGAATATTGCGATGAGTGCTTGGCGGAGTTGCGAAAGGAAAGTTTGAGGGCCAAGAAGGAGTTAATGGATAAGGTAAAAAGGGATAGAATGTATATTAAATATGAGAAAAAGAAGGGAAAGAAGTAAACTTTCTCTATTTTGTGTCGATATAAGATCATAAGAAGTTAATTCTAAAGAGGTGAATGAGATGGAAGGAATAGGAAAGATAAATGAGGTTTTCGGCAATCAGCAATATAAAAGAGATATCTCGAATATCAAAAAGAATAGAATAGCCTTTGGAAAAGATGAGTTAGAGCTTTCCTCAAAAGGGAGGAGTCTTGCCGAGATCAACAGAGAAGCCTCACAAATTCCAACGATTCGAGACGAAAGGATAAAGACTATAAAGGCAAAGATAAGGAGTGGTAATTATCAGATCGAACCAGATAAGATAGCACGGGATCTCGTGAATAAATGGTTTTCTGGGAAGGAATGAAAATAATGGACAAACATCTCAAGGCCTTCGTCGATATCTTAGACAAAGAGATAGAGTTATATGAGAGATTGAAAGGCTTGCTCGAGAAGAAACGCTCGTTTATCTTTGTGAGAAATATTGAGGGTATTAAAGATGTTGTATTAGAAGAACATGCTTGTATATCTACTATCGAATCACTCGACCTCGAAAGACAAGATGAACTTGGAAGACTTGCCGACACATATGGTATAAAGGTACAGAATATAAGGATGCTGCTTCCCCACTTAGAGAACGAGGATAGAAATGAGTTAGAGGATAGGATTAACAGACTTTTGAGTCTTCTCAATACTGTGGCTGTGATCAACTTAGGAATAAGTGATCTCCTTCAACTCAATCTTGGATATATTGGGCTTCTTCTCGATCTGATGGTAAAGCCCGCAAGTACTATTCAGACTTACGATAGTATCGGTAAAAGAGAAGATGAGGATGGGAAATTTTCCATAATAGATCTCAAGGGGTGAAGTATGGCTGGACTCTCGATATTCGGAGCTCTAAACACTGCAATATTGGGAACATATGCTCAAAAGGCAGGAATGGCAACTGTTTCACATAACATATCGAATGCCAACACAGATGGTTACTCTCGTCAGAGAGTAGATCTGGAAACTACTCCTCCGTTGACTGTCCCGACTCTTGGGGGTACTATGATTCAGTTTGGAACAGGTGTCCAGCTAAAGAGGATAGAACGAATACGTGATACCTTTTTGGATAGACAATACAGACATGTCAATCAATATCTGAATAAATGGCAAAGCACATTTGAGAATCTTCACTTGGTCGAAGAGTTGTTCAACGAACCTTCTGATAACGGAATAAGAAATCTTCTGGATAGGTTCTGGCAGGCCGTTGAAGAGTTGTCCAACTCTCCATCTGATAGAGCTGCGAGGGCACAGCTGGTGGAGACCGCAAAAGAGCTGGGGATGAATTTGAAAACCGTTTATTCAGAATTGCAGAGTTTGCAAAAGCAGGCAGACAATGAAATAGTAAACGTTGTAGATAGGATCAACACGATCACTGTTCAGTTGGCCAGCTTGAATGATAAGATAAGGGTGGCTTCTCTTTCTGGAGGAAAGCCAAATGATCTATTGGATAAAAGAGATAAACTTCTCGATGAGTTATCGGGATTGATAGACATAGATGTAAAGGAAAAGAATAACGGAGAAGTTAAGGTTCTCTTAGGTGCACAGGGGATCGTTGTGGGCAACACGAATGTCCCATTCGAAATTCGAGAGCGGTCAGATGGCAGTACCTTTCACGATATATTTCTCTTCGACAAGCATGTTCAAGCAAGTAATGGTAAGTTAGAAGCCCTTTTCTCACTCAGAGATGACACTCTGAAAAAATATATGAACAAATTGAACGAGTTTGCCTTCGAATTCATAGACAGGGTCAATGAAATACACGAATCTGGTTTTGGAATAAATGGATCTCATGGAGTAGATTTTTTTAAGCCATTTGAGGTAAAAGACGGGACTGTGTACAAGATAATGGGAAAGTATGGAGTGGTATCCCCTTCTGCTCCCTTGTCAGATGTAAGTCCTATAGATGCGAAAACATATAGGATATCTATAAACGATACGGATATTTCTGTAGATGCTTCAAAAGAATCCTTGCAAGACTTGATAAATAAGATAAATGCGTTAAAATCAGGTGTGGAGGCTTCTTTAGGTCCTGATAATCAGCTCGTTTTGAGGGCAAGTTCTGGTGTATCTTACGATCTCGTATCGAATATAACGATAAACGATAAAGACGGGTTGTTACACACTTTGGGCTTTACCGTTGATTCTCACAATATGTTAGATTATTCCACTTATCTCGATGAAACGAAGTCTGAACATGAGTATATGCTTGGTGCTCCCAAGGAAGGTGCTGCACTTAGAGTAGAGGTGAATGGTATTGTTGAAAACAATCCTTCCTACATTGCAGCAGACGGTGGTAAAGTGATGGATTCAAACGGTGATGGCTTGATATCTGATGACGAAAAAGAACCCTTAGGACCAGGAGACAACACGAATGCCCTTAAGATCAGTGCATTAAAAACGCAACCTGTGTTGCAGAACAACAGCATGTCTTTCAACGATTTCTTCACAGGATTGATATCGGAGTTGGGCACGGATGCAGAAACCGCAAAGAACCTGTGGAATAACAATGAGATCATGATAAAACAGATAACGGATGAGAGGGAAAGAGTAAAAGGTGTATCCATAGATGAGGAGATGTCAAAGATGATACTCTACCAGCATGCGTTCAACGCTGCAGCACGAGTAGTTACAGCGATCGATGAGATGTTAGATAAGGTAGTCAACGATCTGGGTGTAGTCGGTAGATAGAGGTGAGGTGTTATGCCCATAAGGATCACACAGAATATGTTGAATAGCGATCTTTTGTACAATATTCACAGTATAATGGTAAAGCTGAACAAGTATCAGAATCAACTTTCGACTGGAAAAGAAATACGTTTTCCTTCTGATGATGTTGTTGCGGCTACAAGGATCTCAACGTTATCTACGAGTCTGAAGGAGATCAAACAATACGCAAATAACATCAGTGAAGCGCATTCTTTTATATCTCAGACGGATTCTGCCCTACAAGAATTACTTAGCATCATACGAAGAGCCAGAGAATTAACGATAAGGGGTGCAAACGATACTCTAACACGCGAAGATCGCGAAGCGATAGCAGCAGAAATGCGCGAATTGAGAAAACACGTTATTCAGATCGCTGCTTCCGATGTGGGAGGCAGACATATCTTTTCTGGGGCAAAGGATGGTATACCGCCGTTCAAGGATGACGGTAGCCTGAATACTCCTGATTCGACCAAAGGAGTAGATTATTTCGACCAACACCTCAAGATAGAGTTAGGTAATAGGGTATACAGAAGATACTCGGTAAATGTGAAGGATGTCTTTGTGAGAGGTGTTACCTACAGGGGTCAAACTGCCTTGAGTAGTGTATCTAAACCGCTTTCTGACCTTCTCACCCTTTCATCACCTTCCGGAACGATCACATTTACGGATGAGACCACCGGCAAGTCCTTTAGCATAACTTATGGAACAGATTCCACTGCAGATATAAATGTTGATTCTGATGGTCTGATGAAACTCGTTAACACTATAAATGCAGATCCGAACAATGATTTCATTCATGCATCCATAGATGAAGATGGCAGACTCGTTTTGGAAAGAGTGATATCTAACTCAGTTCCCGGTACAAATCCTGATGGAATAACTCCTATCGATCTGGGGAAAAGTGTTGACATTTCAGATTCGGGAGATTTATTCAAAGAGAATGGATTAGGAATATTGGACAATGCAAATAATGTGCCCGATCAGATCGTTGAAAAGGGGACTAACATTTTGGGGGTATTCAGTAACATCATAAATCATTTGGAGAAAGCAAATGTTAAAGGAGGAAAGGATAACAAAACCGGTGCGGAATATCTCAGTGGTGTGGATCTCGCTAACCTCGATGAAGTTGCTGCCAACGTTAGAAAACAATTGGCAGCAGTTGGGGCGATAGATAGATCTATGGATCTATTCGAACAAAGACGGCAAAATGTTGAAGTTGCTCTAACAGAGCTTCTTTCAAAGAGACAGGATGTTGATATACCGAAAAAGGTGTTAGAATTGAAAGAAGAAGAAAATGTTTATCAAGCTGCATTGGCAGTTGGGGCGAAGATCATTCTGCCAACGCTGGTTGATTTTTTAAGATGAAAAAACGGATTCGCGATGATCAAATTAGGAGGTGTTTTTGAAGGTTGAAACCCATAGAAAAATCCAACGTAAAGGCGAAAGAAAAATACATAGAGAATAAATTGGGTAAGATCTTCTATGGTGAGGAAGAAGTGATGATCTTTCCAAGGGGAATTCCTGGTTTCGAAACGCTCCATAGATTCGTGATCTACAGATCAAAAGAAACAGAACCGATAAAGTGGCTTGTTTCTGTAGAAGATAAGGAATGTGTCCTTCCAATGATAGAGCCATTTCTGGTAAGAATAGATTACAAGGCAGATATATCTGAAGGGGATATCTTGGATTTGAAATTAACCAAGGAAAGTAAAGTTGAGATCTATTGTGTACTCGTTATACCTGAAGAGCCTGAGCAAACAACTATAAATCTGGTGGCTCCAATAGTGATAAATCTGGACGAGAAACTGGGGAAGCAGGTGATATTAACCACCGATGAGTACGGAGTAAAGCATGTTGTAGCGGATGAGATAAAACGTTCAGAGCAACTGGTCGCTAAAAGCTCATCGAAACATCCCAACAAGGGTGATTAAAAAAGTGCTGGTTTTGACTCGCAAAACAAATGAGAGTATAATAATAAATGAGAATATTGTGATCAAGATATTCGATATACGTGATAACAGTGTAAAGATAGGAATAGAAGCACCTCGTACTATAAGAGTATATAGAAAAGAAGTTTTCGATGCCATTCAGAAAGAAAACATAAAAGCGGCCTCTAAGGCAAAATCTGGGGTGAAGGCAAAGGAAATACTGGGTGATATTTCGGGGAGGAAAAAGGAAAGTGAAGGTAGATAGAGAACTCGTAAGGCATTTGGAAATACTCGCAAGGTTAACCCTTACCGAAGAAGAGGAAATGAAGATGATAAAGGATATGAATGATATCCTCGCCTACGTTGAAAAGATAGGTGAATTGGATTTACATGGGGTAGAACCAACATACACCGTTGTAGAAGCGAGGACTGTTTTGAGAAAGGACGAAGTTAGAAAAGGACTTGCTCAGAAGATGGCTCTTGCCAACGTGCCGGCGAAAAAAGGGAACTTCATAAAGGTTTCAAGCATACAGGGTTAATTAATATGAGAAAAGCAGTGGCTCTTGGTTACGATCCAGAACGTGACAGAGCTCCAAGGGTTCTGGCAAAAGGAACAGGTAGGCTTGCCGAACGAATAATAGCGATAGCGAAAAGATATAACGTTCCAATATACGAAGATTCAACTTTAATAGACATATTGGTGAGATTGGATTATTATGAAGAGATACCGGAAGAACTGTACAAAATGATAGCGGAGATATTGATCTTCGTATATACTAAAGATATCGAATATGGAAAGAGATACGCTAAGTAAGGGGAAAAATGCTGAAGATATCGCCGTTGGATATTTGAAATCGAAGGGATATAAGATATTGGATAGAAATTACAGACACAGGTTTGGAGAAATAGATGTAATAGCAGTGTATAAGAGAATTCTTATCTTCGTGGAGGTAAAATACCGAAAAGACACAAGGTGGGGTTACCCATTTGAAGCGGTGGATGGAAATAAGCTCAAAAGGATGGAACTAACTGCCAATGCATATATAAACAGCCATACTCCTCGAGTAAAAGGTTACAGATTCGACGTCATATCCATAGTGGGTGATGGAAAGCTAACTCATTTGAAGGACGTATACCGATGATAGATGATTCTGTATATACCGATAGCATGAAGGAGATATGCAGAGTAGTGGATATAAAAGATGGAGTTGTATTAGTCGAAAAAGAAAGAACCTCTGCTTGTGATGCTTGTCCTGCAAGCGAGAATTGCCCATTGATAGGGCATCCTTCTCATCCCAATCTTAACGTTTCTACAGTAAGGGTCAGAGTTGCAAATCCTAAAAATATTGAAGTAAAAAAGGGAGACGAAGTTCTCGTAGAAATGAAAGGGAGATGGATAACCACGAAGTTATCTCTGATCGTTTATGTCTTCCCGTTGAGTATCTTTCTCGTTGGGATATTCCTTGGAGAATATACTATTTTTAAAATATATCCATTCAAGGACCTCTATTCTACATTGCTTGGTACCATATTCATGTTGCTTTCCTTTTTTATCGTGAGGATAGTAGATCATCACTTCGCCAAGGTAGGAAAATTTCTTCCTGTCCTGGTAAGGAAAGTAAATAAATGAAGGAGGTGAATGGGATCTTTTATGATCCCAGAGTATTATGAGAAGGATAATTTTGTTCCTCTCTTTACTGTTAGTTCTGACATTTTCGATCTTCGCCTATGAAGTCATATCAGACGATGCAGCGATGTGGGCTTCTAAGATGGGAGAAGGAAAGGAAAATTTCACTTTCATCGTCTTTGGTGATAATCGTGGAACGAGTCCCGCGCGACCTTTACCCCCTGTGTTAAAGCAAATCTTGATGGAAATCAACCTTATTCATCCAGATTTTGCAATTAATACAGGCGATGTCTTGGTAGGTTATACCGATACGATGGAACAGGGAAGAGAAGAAGTGAATGAATATGCCTATTACCTCGATACCTATGCCCCAGATGTCCCACATATCACCATATGTGGTAACCATGAGGATCAAGTCTTACCAGCCTTTAGAGAGAGATTCGGAAAGAAACTCTACTTCGATTTCTATTACGGTAATTCTCATTTCATAGTCCTGGATACCGTTTTCAACGATCACAGAAGAGGTATATACAACGATAACGATGGAATGCATGCGTTAGGACAGTTGGATTGGCTGAAAAGAGTCTTGCCCGATAAACGTGGTACAGTGCATACCTTCGTTTTGTCTCACGTGCCAATGTATTCCGCTTTATCACCGAATTTTGGTCCACATCCCAAATGTTTTGCCGAAAGGGAAAACAGAGATGCTATGGCAAAACTCTTCGCTGAAAATCATGTTGATGCGTATATGGCAGGCCACGAACATCTCTTCTATGAAGAAATACATGATGGTGTCAGATATATAACATCGGGAGGAAGTGGGGCACCGATCTATCCTCCAGTTACAGGAGGTGCTATAACGAACACAGGAAATGGTAGCAGGCAAGTTATGGAGGATCCTGACTTAGATATGAATGGCGTTGGGCAAGGATATCACTGTAATGTGAAGTTCCCCGCGGGAGCGTTAGGTATTTACAATTACATCCTCGTTAGAGTAAATGGCAATAAGGTTACCTACAACGTTATAGAGCCTTATCACTTCGATTACACTTACAAGTATGCTAATGACGGTAGTTATTACGAAAACACAGCTTCTGTTGCTAATAGGACTACTTATAACTATTTGGCAAAAGGTTTGATCTTCATAATGCCAAAGGCGAAACATTACGAAGTGGTTGCTCACGAGATAACTTGGTCCAGAAAGGTCGTTCTTTCCAAGAATCAGCCAAAGGTCTTAGAAGTAAAGGAATTACCAAATGGTAAGGCAAGGGTAAGGGTGCAAATTTTCCTTCCAGCTGGAACGACAGAAGATGTTACCATTCGAGCAGTTAGCGATTGATAGCAAAGCATCTAAATAAAGCCCCCGTACGGGGGCTTTTTATGAAAGGAGATGGTAGAGATGGAATTGGATAAGACGGCTTTGATAAAAAGTGGAGAAGCGAAGCTCCAGTGGGTTGCAGGAAGAATGAAAGTCTTGAATTATTTTAAGGAGAAGTTGAGTGCAGATAAACCTTTTTCTGGTTTGAATGTGGCGGTATGTGTACATTTAGAGGCGAAAACCGCCTACTTATCTATGGTAATAAAAGATCTAGGGGCATCCGTATGGGTAACGGGGAGCAATCCACTTTCTACACAAGATGACGTTGCACTTGCCTTGAGTACACACGGTGTTAACGTCTTTGCAAAACACACGCATGATATGGATGAATATCGAAGACTTCACGAGAAGGTCTTAGATGCTATGCCGAACGTTATAATCGATGACGGAGGGGATTTAACGGCTGCCGTTCACTCCAACAGGGTTGATGTACTCAAGAGCTTGTATGGCATATGTGAGGAAACCACTACGGGGGTCATCAGATTGAAAGCTCTGGAAAGAGAAAAAGAGCTGAAGGTTCCAGCCATAGCTGTTAACAATGGTAGAATGAAGAATCTATTCGATAACCGCTATGGTACAGGCCAATCCACATGGGACGGGATAATGAGGACCACCAATCTCTCTATCTGTGGGAAAACTGTTGTAGTAGGAGGATATGGCTGGTGCGGCAAGGGTATAGCAAGGCGCGCAGCGGGTCTCGGAGCAAATGTGATAGTAACAGAGGTAGATCCTGTAAAGGCGATCGAGGCACTCATGGATGGCTTTCGGGTTATGAAGATAGAAGAAGCAGCGAGGTTAGGAGATTTCTTCGTGACGGCAACAGGAGACGTAAACGTTATAGGAGAGAAGGCATTGGAAAACATAAAAGATGGAGCGATACTTGCCAATTCTGGGCACTTCGATGTGGAGATCTCCAAGGCTGCCCTAAATAAGCTGAGCATCTCCAAAAGACCCGTTAGAGAAAATGTGGAAGAATATACCTTTAGGGACGGGAGGAGAGTTTATTTGCTTGCCGATGGTAGATTGGTAAATCTCGTAGCAGGAGATGGTCATCCCGTAGAGATAATGGATACTACTTTCGCATTACAATTGTTGAGTGCTAAATACATAGTTGACCACCATGAGCAGATGAATCCCCATGTATATGAAGTTCCCGAAGAGGTGGACGAAGAGGTGGCAAAGGCTAAACTGGATACCTTAGGGATATCGATAGATACACTCGATGAAGACCAGAGAGAATATCTTGGGAAGTGGAGATGAATCGATCCGACCGCAGGGTCATACTGAACAAATCCAAGTTTCTAAAGGTTCTTAATGAGCTGGAGAAAATAGAAGATCTTCGACTTTTGAAGACGAAATTGCAAGAATTGGAATCCAATTTTATATCAATAGATGAAGATAAACTCGGTATTTTGAATATGGACACGAACGGAGATACTGTTGAATTGAATTACACCTATCTTATGGATGAGATCGAGCAGATCGAGAAGGTATTGACCCTGAAGAGAGGAAGATACTACTTAAAGAGGTTGGAAAGAGCCATAACGAAAATCAAAACGAATGAAATAAATGATATAAATCTGAATCGTTGGAAAGAATACGATGAGATCATAACAGACAGCCTCTGGATCTTGAACAAGAGAGATACATCTGGTGCACATCTCTCCTGGTATTGGGGTAATTTCATCCCACAGATCCCTCATCAAATGATGTTGAGGTATACAAAAAGAGGAGATTGGATCTTAGATACGTTCGTTGGGAGCGGTACGACGTTGATCGAATGCAGGAGATTGGGAAGGAACGGTTTGGGAATAGAACTGAACCCAGAAGTGGTTCAGAAGGCCAGAAATTTAATCGAAAAAGAGCCTAACAAATATGGAGTGATTACGGATATAATTACCGGTGATAGCAGAAAAGTAGATATAGAGAAAGTCTTAAATAAATATGGAATAAAGCGAATTCAGCTCATCATCATGCATCCTCCATATCACGATATAATCAAATTTTCGGAAGACACCAATGACCTTTCAAATGCGGAGGATATCGAGGACTTTCTGAAGATGTTTGGCGAAGTGATAGATAAAGCTACACCGTATCTGGAGAAGGATAGATACCTCGTTTTGGTTATCGGCGATAAGTATTCAAAGGGTGAATGGATACCCTTGGGCTTCTACTGCATGCAGGAGGTCCTAAGGAGAAAGTACTCCCTGAAAAGCATAATCGTGAAGAATTTTGAAGAAACGAGGGGTAAGAGAAACCAAAAAGAACTCTGGCGATATAGGGCGTTAGCCGGAGGATTTTACGTCTTTAAGCACGAGTACATCATGCTTTTCAAGAAAAGGTGAAAAGCATTTAGCATAAGAGGATTTCATCTTTACGCAGTCCAGTGTCTTCCAATCTTGTTACAAAGGATAATAACTCATGATATAATGATTTAAGATAACCTGACCATCGTGAAGGGGAGAGAGCAAGGTGAAAGATATATTATTCATAGTGGATAGTGGATGTGGATTGCCAGATAAGTATATTAAAAAGTACAATGTGAAAGTCGTAGGGCTTAAAATATATCTTGATGGCAAGGAATACACGGATGATCTAACATTTAAAGATAAATTCTACGAACTTATGAAAAACACACGGTCTATCCCAACTACTTCACAAGTTTTATTGAAGGATTTCATAGATATCTTTGAAAGGGCAAGAGAAGAAGGATATAAACGGATCCTTTACATAGCTCTTTCTTCGAAGACAAGCGGGACTTATCAAACTGCGCTCAACGCTGCCTCTCAAGTTAAAGATATAAAGATCGATGTTGTGGATACACGTCATGTATCCATAGGTGCTGGACTCATGGCTATTAGAATGATGGAGTTGATAAAGGATGAGGGAAAAAGTGTAGATGAGGTGCTTTCCATCTCCAAAAAGATACACGACAATGTTTATATGCAGTTCGTCGTTGATACTTTAGAATATCTATATAGGAATGGGAGAATAGGTAAAGCGTCTTCTATCTTGGGGAACTTGTTGAATATAAAACCGATATTGGGGATAGAAGATGGAGAAGTTGCAGTTATGTCTAAGGTGAGAGGAGAGAAGCGGGTTATCCTTCAGATGATAAACAAGATGAAAGGGTTTCTCGAGGGAAGAGTGAGAAAGAGATTGGCGTTCGTTTGGGCCGCCGATGAAATGAAAGCAAAGATGGAAAAGCTTATGGACATGGCACATAAAGCGCTTGAAGGTGAAGAAGTGGAATTCATGACCATGCGTGTTTGGCCTACCATAGCCGTTCACAGTAGTCCACAAGTATATGGTATGATCGCCTATGGCGAAAGAGAGCCCTTACTGTGAAATGGAACGTAATGTCTTTAGAATAGTCACGAATAAATCGTATGAGTATAATGTTATCATGGAACGTAGAGATGTCGGAGAATTGGATTCTTTTATCTCCGATATGTTTGCTGATAGACAACCTTGGTATATTCTGGATACAAAAGTGAAGTTGAATTACCCTTACATATTAGAAAATGGCCACTACCTACCAATG
>WFSK01000136.1 GCA_015486095.1 Thermotogae bacterium | reverse complement strand
TTATAGGATAGAAGATGTATTTCCAAACGAAAACGGTTGAAATAACAGGAGTTACATAGGGTAAGAGTATAACTGCTCTTACGAACCAACGTCCCGGAAATCTTCTGTTCAAAAGAAGGGCAACAGTAAGTCCGACCAGGATATTTCCTGCAACCGTTAGTATGGTAAACAACCAATTCGTTCCAAACGCCGACCAAAAACCCGGATCCCTCAAGATCCGTTTGTAGTTGGCAAATCCTACAAATCGCTTTGGAATTCTTGGATCAAGGCTCACCCTAAAAAAACTCAAATAGATGTTATATCCAACAGGATATAATATGAGTATAGAAATGATGAGTAATGTTGGGATTATCAATTTCCAGCCGAGTATCTTTTCTCTTTCCTCTAAAGTAACGACCTTCGTGTTCAACCCTTACCTCCGGAAGAATAAGGAAAATGGAGTCAGCGTTGTACTGACTCCATTTCTCGATCAGATTCAATAAGATACCGCTTGAATCATCTGTTTCTGTGCCCATTTTGCAGTATATTCTGGTGTCCAGCCATCATCGAACATATGCACGATCGCCTCTCCAATGATCTTTTGTCCCGTGATCTTCCCTGCCTCGGTAAAGACCTTGCCGTTGACGTAACCGAACTTTTCTATGTTCTCGAGTCCAGATGCGATAACCTTGTAGGTATCGCCGTAGGCGGAAAGAACAGGATTATCTAAGAATTTTGGATCCTCTGCTATTGAACGTCTTGTAGGATTCATACCACCGGGTGCCATATGACACCAGTATATGTAGTTATCACCTGACATTAGGAATTTCACGAACTTCGCGGCAGCAGATTTTTGCTCTGGAGTTGCCGTATCGAGTATACCAAGTCCGACTACCTGACCGTATATGGATGGCCTTATGTTAACCATCAAAGGAGCAAAGCCCGTATTCTTAACCAATTCCGGATTGTAACTCTTGATGATCTTCCTCTGTACCTCAGCTATGGCAATATCATCCATGATATAGGTCGAGTAGAACATCATTGCCGTTTTGCCTGTGAGATATAGTTGTCTTCCATCTGACCAAGTGGTATGTCCGGGGGCTGCATACTTACCCAATTCCTTGTAGAACTTTAGTGTCCATACCATCTCGGGTGTGTTGAAATCGATCTTGCCCTCTGGTGTGAAGATGCGTGCACCGTTGGATAAAGCAAATGGTGTGAAGACCTGTTCAGCATATACATCTTTTGCTTTCCCAAGCACTATACCGTAAATGCCCTTTTCTGGTTTGTTGAAGTACTTAGCCGCTTGTATGATGTTATACCAACTCGTTGGAGCAGGTAAACCCGCTTTTTTAAACCAATCTTTACGATACCATATACCCTGAACCCAGGCATGGAATGGAACGGCATAGAACTCATCTCCTGCAGACGTTGCCAGAATCTTCTTGGCACCATCGTATATGTCACCAAATGAGTTCACGATCTCGGTATTCAATTTTACATCTAAAAGCCCTTCGTTACCCAACATCAACGCTGCCTCTGCAGGAAGTTCCACAACAGTGGGAAGTTTTTTAGATGCCTTTGCCGTTAACAATTGGTTGTAAAGGGCATTTTCTTCAACTGGAACCACTTTGATTGAGATATCAGGGTTCAAGGCCTCGAACTTCGCTACCAATACACCTATCTTCTGCTGGCGTTCTGACTCACATTCGGTATGCCAGAAAGTGATCTCAACACCCAACGCTGTTACGGTAAAGATGAGCATCAACACGATCATAAGGTACCTTGCTAAACTCTTCATACTTTTACCTCCTCAAAAGTTATTTATTTTTCCGGGAGATCCCGGAGAAAAATATTTTCATTAAATATAATATAATAAAAAAATATTTATCGCAAACGTGAAAATCGAGAGCTATCCACATTTAAACGCATTCTCGAGTGTATATGATGAAATAAATAGCCTTTTGTGCCTATTCGTTCTCGTGAAGTTAGGAAAAAAGAATCGATATCCTGAATATCAATCCTGAGAGAAACATTCCATAAGTAAAGGCGCCGATCTCGATCAAGGAAGCTGTCTTCCAGCCAAATTCTTTCACAAGCATCGAAAATGCGATGATACAGGGGATCTGGAAGGTCGCGGCAAGGCCGAATGTGAAGATCTGGGATCTGCTCATAACGGTTGCAATGTTGGAAGTTCCGAGAGTTACGAAAAGCATCGCAGGGACAAGGTCTTTTTGTAAAAATCCGTATATCAGAGGAACGATCGTGTTTTCTGGGAGACGAAGCCAGTGTACGGTAAGAAATCTCATAGGTCTTACAATATCTTTTACAATACCTATGTGAAGGAGCGCTGCATAAAATGCTCCACCTACAATGAGAAGAGGAAGGACTATGTAGATGAAATCTTTCATGCGAAGCCATCCTTTGACGATAACATTTTCCAGACGAGGTATCCGATATGGTGGAAGTTCTTCTACGAATGGCATCGGAGCACGTCTTACCGTATATCTCAAGATGAAAGCGGTGAATATGAATACCAAAAAGGCGATGAGATAGATGGAGATCGCATAGAAGAATCCAGCGAAGTGACCTACAACTCCCATGATAATGGCCGTTCTTGAAGAGCAAGGGACACTGAGAAAAAGGATGGATGTCTTCAATCTATCCGTTTTTGACGGGACTATCCTCGTAGCCCTGATCGCAGGGACCGAGCATCCGAGCCCTAACATGATAGGAATGATACTCTTTCCAGGAAGACCGATATGCTTGAACAATCCGTTTAAAGTGAGTATAAACCGGGGAAGAACACCCGAATCTTCGAGGATCACAAGGATGAAATAAAAGATACCAACGTAAGGAATTGCTATCGCCAAACCCGCTTCGAATCCTACAAGAGAGTAATTCACCATGTCTCCAACGAGTGTATGTACCGGTAGTATTGCCAAGACATTGCGAGTCAAGATGTCTTCGAAGGCTGTGGAGATCAAGGATTGAAAGAATCCTCCTATGAAAAACAAGGCGGCGAAGATCAAGATGAAAACGGCTAAAACGAATACCGTGCTTCCGATCCTGTTATAGATGATAAATCTATCGAGTTGGGGCAATCTTTCTCTTTCTAAACGATGGATCCTGGTACAGGTTCGAGCAACGAGTGAAGCGGTACCGAGACGTGTGATCATAATATCCTGTGCCATATTACGGTGTTCTGGTATCTTTTCCTTCAGATCGGAGATATCGATGCCCTTTCCAAACTTCTCCCAAACGAAGGGATCATCTTCGAGAAGCCTTATTGCTATAAATCGTTTTGAGATATCATCTTTAACCTTAATCCTTCCTTCAACAATAGAAATCGCCTTTTCGATATGATCATCGTATCTGAGATCGAAATGCCCAACCCCAATCATCTTAAGTGAAGCGAGTAGGTGGTGAATGTCCTTCTTATCAAAGGGATTTATCTTCAACACTCCGATCCCAAATGTCTTAGAAAGAAACTCATCCTGAATCTCAATTCCCTTTTTCTTCGCATCATTTAAGAAGTTAAGCACGATGATCATCGGGAGTTTCATCTCTATGAGCTGTAAAGTGAGATTTAGATTTCTCTCGAGAGAAGTTGAGTCTATGATCTGGATAACAACATCTGGCTTATCTTCTAAAAGGATCTTCTCCGTGACCATTTCTTCTTCACTCGATGAAAGGAGGCTATAAATACCCGGCGTATCGATGATTTCATACATCTCCTCTCCTATCTTCAAACTACCCTTCGTAATATCCACAGTAGTACCAGGGTAGTTAGAAACGATGGCTTTTGCACGAGTGATAGCATTGAATATTGTGGATTTTCCTACATTAGGTTGCCCAACGAGTACTATCTTCTTCATCGATATTTACTCACCCATGTCTTTCCCGCAATCGAAGGTTCGATCGCAACGATCCTTCCACCCAATCTTAAAATGATCAGATCTTTTCTCTTCTTAAGCAGTTCAAAGGGGGTTCCTGGTGTTAATCCTATCCCCGCAACTCGCGAGATCACTTTTGGATTCGTTTCTTCCGTTACAACGATGATGCCATCATTTCCTTCCTCGACCTCCGTCAATCTCCTCGCATCCTTTTTCATAGAAAGAACTTTATCGATCTCTTCCTTAGCCTTTCCCTGAAAGAAATGTTCCATCGCATGGGCAACTTTGTGAGATTCAGACGGGCTTTCGCTCTCGAAAATTCTCTCTATCTCACGATGTTTTTCAAAGATCAACCTCGCTGATTCAGTCCCTTTATCCGTAAGATATATCCTCTCTCTTCTAACTTCGACAAGACCTTTCTTCAAGAGCGTTCTAACCGCCTTTCTAACATCATCTCTATCAACTCCTGTTTCTTCCTCGATCTCCTCTACCGAGATCGAAACCCCTTTTTC
>WFSK01000135.1 GCA_015486095.1 Thermotogae bacterium | reverse complement strand
GTTGGATATGGTTTCAAGAAACAATGGTGGGGAAATACCACCGTAGTGTTTACGATCGCATGCACCTTCCTGGGTTTGCTCGTATTCGCTTTCGTGGCTTTCCTATTTTTGGGGAAGAACAATCCTTTTCTATCGTTTGGTGTTTCAAAACTGGATAGGATGTTCAATTACTTTGTATGGGCGGTGATATTCTTGATATCCGTATTGTCTACCTTATTCGTGTACCTCGCATCTGTTATCGTCTTGACAAGGCTTTCAATAAAGGTTCCACCGATATCGTTAGGTAAAAGATCTATCTTGCAAAGGAGTTTATTTTTCCCCTACCTCCTGTCTCTGGCTCTATCACTGTTTTTCTTTCTCAGATGCAAAGATTCACTCCTCGTTCAGATAAATGCTAATATCTTCCTTATCTTTTCATTGATCTATACCTTTTACGGTTACAAAATGGTCTTCGAGAAGATGCTCATACGAAGGGATAAGCGATTTTTCTATATATTTTTGATGATATTCCCTCCCATAGAATTCGGTTATGCCATCTTACGTGGTTTTCTCGATGCGATGCACATTGAAGTATGATATGATCATAATGTTATGAGGATAACAGGTGGCGAGAAGAAGGGAAAGATAATAAAAGATATAGGAATATCATCTACGAGATACACATCGGCGAAGGTAAGGGAGGCGTTATTCTTCATATTATCTCCTTTTCTAAATGGAGCAGATGTGCTGGACGGATTTTGTGGTAGTGGAATAATGGGTATAGAGGCATTAAGTAGAGGAGCAAAGAATTGCACCTTTGTGGATATATCCAGAAAAGCTATACTCACCACGAAATACAACGTATCGAAAACAAACTACGAGAATAAGGCTTACATATTGAAAAAGGATGTTTTCAAATACCTATTGACAGAAAAACGCAGATTCGATATAGCTTTCTTCGATCCTCCTTACAATATGCAATACGTGGATAGACTTCTTAAGGTATTGGATAATATATCGATAATCGTAGATAATGGAATAATAATAGTGGAAAGGTCAAAACACGAGTGCTTGTCCTATTCATTGAAACGATTGGAATGTTTCGATGAGAAGCGATACGGAGATACGGTATTGGATTTTATACGTTTTAAGGATAAGGAGGAGATGCCCTGAGATTAGCATTCCATTTAGCCTATGCACACATCTGCCACTCTAAGAGATATATCATCTTGCCGCTGATTGCCATAACCGTTGGAGTTATAGGGTTGTTGGTTGCCCTTGCAATAATCAGTGGTTTTGATAGCGAACTGATACGGAATATCATTGGATACAATCCGCATATCCTTCTGAGAGGTAAGTTAACTCCTCCTGAGTTAAAAGAGATAAAGGAGATCAAAGGGATAGAAACTGTAGAACGTATTTGCGTTGAAGAAGGAATATTGTTGTTCAACGGCAATTATTCCGTAGTTCACGTTCAGGGTATAAAGGCAGATTCCAGTCTCTTGAATTTAAAGAAGGAGATAACAGAAGGAAAGTTTTCTGTTGCTTCTACCTCAAATATTCTCCTTGGTTCTGAATTGAG
This sequence comes from Thermotogae bacterium, assembly GCA_015486095.1. GTDB lineage: Bacteria > Thermotogota > Thermotogae > B3-G13 > B3-G13 > B3-G13. The sequence goes on along the minus strand of WFSK01000135.1, from coordinate 17,743 downwards.
TTCATACTTGGGTATACAAGTGAATGATAACGTAACACTTGTTGTCCCAACCTCGTCTTCTACAACTGCACTCATTCTCAATCCGATGAGTGCGATAAAACGCATTCCATTGAGAGTTGTGGGGATATTCAAGACAGGTATGTACGATTACGATAGCAAATGGGTCATTGTGAATAGAAAATTGAATGTTGGAAGTGGAGATTTGTATGGAATAGCGTTAAAATATCCGAGAAAGGCAAGTCTTTACAAAAAAGAAATAAGAAGGTTGTGCCCATACTCGGATATATACACATGGCTTGACTTGAACATCAGTTTTATGAAGGCTATCAAGATAGATGAAATCATAAGCATAATACTCATAGTCTTCATCATGCTGGTTTCTGGTTTTGGTATATCCAATTCTCTTTTACAAATGGCATTTTCTCGGAGACGCCAAATTGGGATAATGATGGCCCTCGGTGTTTCAAGGAATAAAATAAGGATGATCTTTTTAATAGAGGGGTTGATCGTAGGGATAATAGGAAATATCCTTGGTTTGAGCATAGGGGTATTCATCACCTATATCCTTTCGATATTTCCAATCCATCTTCCATCGGATGTGTTCTACGTTACCACTTTACCCATACACCTCAGTTATTCACATATTCTTCTGACATCTACTTTTTCACTGTTAGTCGTATTCGTTTCATCCATCTTTCCTGCACGAAAGGCCGCCGCTTTCGATCCTATAGAGGTGATCAGGTATGAGTAATATCATCCTTTCTTTGAGAAATGTGAAAAAATTTTATGGACGTGTTAAGGCAATAAATGGGATCGATCTGCAAGTTAAGAAAGGAAGTTTTGTAACTGTAGTGGGACCATCTGGTAGTGGGAAATCCACGCTTTTGTACCTTATAGGGGGATTGACGCGCCCTACATCTGGTGATATCGTAGTGGATAACGAAAATATCTCCAATTATACGGAAAGAGAACTCAACGATTATAGAAATAGGAAGATCGGCTTCATCTTTCAAATGTACTATCTGATACCTGAATTGGACGTTCTGGAAAATGTATTACTCCCGTTAAGGGTATCCCACAGTAGACTCATAAATGAAGAACAACAAATAGCGATCTCTTTACTCAAAAGACTGGGAATGGAAGATAAGATACATGCTCGGGTTTCTACACTATCGGGAGGTGAGCAACAAAGGGTTGCGATCGCAAGGGCTTTGATCACAAAACCATCCATTATCCTGGCAGATGAACCCACAGGGAATCTCGATAGGGCAAATGGAGAAAGGATCTACGCATTGCTTAAAGAAGTGAATGAAGAAGTAAAAGTCACCATTATCTTGGTAACCCACGATGAACGTATCACTACTCTCTTTCCCACCGTACTTCATATGCTCGATGGAAGGATAATCGATCGGGAATAAGAGGGCAGTAAAAACTGCCCCCTTTTCATTCTAAGCCGATGCTTCTTTCTTTTCGAAGAAGGATACTATCAGTACTATTAGGCCGAAGATCAAGTCGTTCCACAGATTTCCTGCTTTTCCAAGAGGTATGAACGATGCTATGATCATCCATATTCCGATTATTCCAATCGTCCAACCTTGCCATTTGTTGCCTGCAGGAAGCATCATGAATCCCAGTACTGCGAAGATTATTCCTACGACCAAATCGTTTGCCAAATTTGCGCCATAGCTTCCCGTAATACCTGGGATGAATGCTGCTATGATCAACCAAATGGCTACTATTAAAGTTACCCAGCCTTTCCAACTCATCTTCATTTTGCACCTCCTTTATTTCAAATCTATCTATACACTATGTAATTAGCAAAATCTGTGCCAAAAATGTGTATTCTTCAGATAGGAGGTCAATATTGAGTTTTTCAAGAAAGCTTTACAATCACTGCGAAGGATTTCTTCGCAGTGTTTCTAATATTTGCTTACCTTAATAAATGAAGAAGGATAATATAAGATTATTTATCCTTCTTCATTCACAAATGAAAAAGCATCCATATTAGAAATTGAATTTGAATCCAACGTTCATAAAAGACAACGTTGCTATCTTCAATTCTCTAAACAGACGCCAAGTCTCATCTCCTATTTCACTGGAAATGGAATAGAAATTAACACCATATCTTGCGAAGATCGCAAAACTCTTATCGACATTATAGTTTGCCTGCAAACCTGCTTTGATCCTGCTGATCTCAGTGCTGTCTAATCTTTTGTTGATCTCGTTTATCCAATCATCGAATCCTGTACAAGGTGATGCATCAACAGAACACCAACCATCCACTCTTTTATCTACTGCATATTCGTAAGATCCAAAGATACAAAGTTCACTCTTACTGCTACCAAACAATCTCAAACTGCCCCCTGCACCGGCGAAAACAAAATGGCCTCTAATATTCACTTCTTCAGAATGTGTAACAGTTGAAGATGTCGTGTACATTTCATAGTATTCTCCGTATACACCAGATGCTGTACCGTATACACCTAATGCCCCTAATTGTAAGCCTAAGCTTGCATTTGGAACCGGATAGACTCCTACATCCATAAAGATGCCGGAGGCAAAAAGAGACAATGTGCTTAACAGCACAATTAAAATAGCGATGCTCCATACCTTTCTCATCATAAATCACCTCCTTTCAATCTATACTGTACCACCAATGTATGAGTATAACACATATACATATTTATCACAATATTCGTTGGCTCTACGTCAAACTGTGTTGATGAAGATCTAAACAAGACGGTAGGAGGTATATCTCGGTGTGCATCGTTGTTGAGAGGCTGCTGTGAGTGTCCATATTATGAGTGTGTGATCTGTGAAGGGTGTTGCAAAGCATAGCGAAGTGAACGAAGACTTTTCGCTGGTGAATAACAGGATGTTATGAATGTGGCGGCGTTTAAGGAAGAACGCTCGCCACTGACCAGCGGAAAGTCGAGTGAACGAGCGATAAATGCCTGCACCATCCCTGAACAGATCACACATCATAATCCTGCAAAACCAACCGAATCAAGCATAGGGTACGCTCACATCTGCCTCGAAACAACAATACGCTTCTGCTCCAATCACTCCATCAACCTTTTTCATTATACAGCCCGGAAGTTTTGACTCTTGTTTTCGTGATGATATAATTTACGTAAATCATAAATGAAGATGTTAAAGGAGGAGAGATATGTTATTCGATGAAGAGGTACTGCAAAGGTTTTATAGGCATTCTACAGTCACTGGTGTGTTGATGATCATTTTGGGGACAATCGGCATTCTTATCCCTCCAATAATGAGTTTAAGTGCTGCATTATTTTTCGGCACGCTCTTTGTAGCAAGTAGTATTTTCACTGCGTATGCAACTTTTAGGAGTTACAGGAAATCCAAAGGGGCATGGTTGAAATCGGTTATGCTCTTGATAACTGGCTTGTTGGCCCTTCTTTTTCCAATAAGTGGTGTTGCAGCACTTGGTATTTTATTTGCGGCTTATTTATTGATAGACGCTTTTTCAAGCTTTGCGTTTGCTTTTGATATGGGCTTAAGGGGTAGCTCGTTGTTTGTATTATTGAATGGGATGCTTTCTATTGCTTTAGCCATCTGGATGATAATGGGATGGCCTTTCAGTTCGATCATCTGGGTTGGTTTGATCGTTGGGATGAGTTTACTTTTTGATGGATTTGAGCTTATCTTTCTAGGGTATAGGGCCAAACATAGATCATTTTAGATCAGAAACCCTGATGTGATTAAAGAGCCTCTTTTTAAGGTAAATTTTTGCCTAATCCTCTAGTGATCGTTTGTGATATAATTTTTGGAGATTTGGCTTTTACATTAATGTATGGAAGCCTAAAATGTTTTTCCGAACGTTGTAAATACAAAACAAGATCTTTTCGAAGTAAGGAGGTAGAATATGAGACTTTTGACGTTTCGTGGTGGTGTACATCCCCCAGGGAATAAAGAAATCACCAGAGATATTGGCGTACAACGAGCCCCTATTCCTTCGAGAGTCGTAATCCCCATCTCTCAACACATAGGTGCTCCCTCGAAGGTTGTGGTGAAGGAAGGGGATGATGTCAAAACAGGTCAAGTTATAGCAGAGGCTTCTGGCTTCGTTTCAGTCCCTCAACACTCCTCCGTTACTGGCAAGGTTGTTAAGATAGAAAAGATGCCTCATCCTACAATGGGTAAATGTGATGCCGTAGTTATTGAAAAAACTGGTGATGATGAATGGCAACTCTTGGAGCCTTATGGTAATTTCGAAAGTTTTGGAGCAACAGAACTGAAGACGAGGATAAGAGATGCAGGTATAGTCGGTATGGGAGGTGCTGGTTTTCCTACCCATGTGAAATTATCACCCCCAGAGAATAAGCCCATAGATACCTTGATAATAAATGGAGCAGAGTGTGAGACATATCTTACAGCAGACCATCGTCTCATGTTAGAGCATGCGGATGAGATCGTACGCGGAATACAGATCCTAATGAAGATCCTTAATCTGAGGAAGGCGTATATAGGTATAGAAAACAATAAGATGGATGCCGTTAGGAAGATGGAAGAGGCCTGTAGGGATAAATCGATAGAGGTTGTAGTGCTCAAGACGAAATATCCCCAGGGAGGGGAAAAGAGTTTGATAAAAGCGATAACGGGTAGAGAAGTCCCCGCAAATGGGGGATTACCATTCGATGTAGGTGTCATAGTCCAGAATGTTGGTACAGCCTTTGCAATCTACGAAGCAGTGGAAAAGGGAAAGCCTCTCGTTGAGCGCATCGTTACCATTAGCGGCAGAGGTATAAAAAAACCTGCGAATCTTACACTTCGAATAGGGACCACCGTTAGCGATATCATAAACTTCTGTGGCGGTTTAGAAGAAGGTGTAGAAGAAATAGTCTTCGGTGGCACTATGATGGGGTTTGCGCAAACGGATTTTGGAACGCCCGTTCTGAAAGGTACAAGTGGCATATTATTCCTAACATCGAATGAGATATCGAAACCGGAAGACCATGTTTGTATAAGGTGTGGAAGGTGCATCGCTCATTGTCCAGTAGGTCTTGAGCCAACTACGATCGTAGAGTTGATTCGGCATAGAAGATTCAACGAAGCAGCGGATATTGGTTTGATGGATTGCATCGAATGTGGAGTATGTGCATATATCTGTCCTGCAAAGATAGACCATGTGAGATACATTAGGACGGGTAAGAAGGTGATATCTGCTCTAAGAAGGGGGGCAAAGAAATGATAGAAAATATAAAGTTATCGAAGATCACTTCACCACATATGAGAGACAGAAGCACGATAGGGCAGATCATGCGAGACGTTCTCATAGCGCTGATCCCTGCGACCATTGTTGCTGTTCTGGCGTTCGGCTGGTATATGCTGGTTCTAGTTCTGGTAGGTTTGATAGGTGGAGGTCTGATAGATATCTTCGTGATGAAGGTACTGAGAAAGAAAAAGGATTATGTATTCGAGGGAAGTGGTATGATAACTGGTTTGTTACTTGCCTTGAACGTACCTGCTTCCTTCCCTATGTTCCTGTTCATCGTTGGGTTGATATTCGCTCTGTTCGTTGGTAAGCATGTATACGGCGGTTTGGGGCACAATCCGTTCAATCCTGCTCTGATAGGAAGGGTGTTCTTACTCATCTCTTTTCCACTTCAGATGACGACTTGGGTAAAGCCTGCCTGGTTTCATTTCACCAAGGCAGCATATGATTTACAAACCACTGCAACTCCTCTCGCCTTACTCAAGGAACATGGTATTATTCAAGCACATGAGAGATTCAACGCCTTCATCGGAAACGTTCCAGGATCTGCGGGAGAGATATCGGCAGTGGCCTTGATAATAGGTGGTACTTATCTTCTCTTGAGGCGTGTAATAACATGGCATATTCCTGTGAGTTATGTTGGGACGGTGGCAGCGATATCCACTATATTTTGGTTTGTAAATCCTGGTAAATATGGTGATCCGATATTCCATGTGGTTTCAGGTGGATTGTTACTCGGCGCGATATTCATGGCAACGGATATGGTAACTAGCCCCGAAACTCCGAAGGGGATGCTGGTCTTCGGTATAGGTTGTGGAGTGTTGACTATGCTCATAAGGTATTTTGGGGGATATCCAGAAGGTGTTTCCTTCTCTATCCTGATAATGAACTCGTTGGTTCCCTTGATCGAAAGAGTAACACGTCCTAAGAGATTGGGTGAGGTGAAGAGCCATGCGTGAGGCCTGGAAACTCGGTATAACTTTGGGATTGGTATGTCTGATCGCCGCAGGCGTATTGGGAGTAATATATGCCATTTCGAAAAATTCTATGGAAAAGGCGGACCTGGAGGCGAAACTGAAGGCGATACGTGTGGTTCTCGTGAACACAAAGACTGGTGAGCTCCTCATCGATAAAAAGGATATTCCTAAAACCCTCGAAGGATTAAAAGCTAGGATATGGAGAGAATCACCATCTGGCATTATCTATAGCGATAAAGCGAAAGGTGCGAAGATCCTATCTCCCGTTTACCGATTCAAATCGCGAAGTGGAAAGGATATATTCGTCATGCAATTCAGTGGGATAGGATTTGGTGGAAATGTGGTTTCTGTAGGAAGTTTCATATACGATGGAAAAGAGATAGTAGAGAATGCAATAGAGGTGGTGGATTACTCACAAGAAACCCCGGGATTGGGAGCAAAGATAGGAGAAAAGGCGGTTGAAAAAAGATTTTTTGGGATAACTTCTGATGCCGCATTGAAATACGGGCTCAGAGTCAATAAAGATGCAAACGTTCAGCCGAAGACTGCGAAAAAGGATATAGAAGCATTGAAAGAGAAAGGAATAATACAGACGAGCGATCTCATGACTGGTGCCACGATAACTCCTCGAGGTGTTACCAAAGCATTGCAAGCTTCCTTCGAGTGGTTGAGTTCACAATTGAAAAAGAGGTGAATGAACGTGAATAACAAAACCATCTGGAAAGAATTCATGAAGGGAATAATACAGGAAAATCCAACATTCGTCCAGGTCTTGGGTATGTGTCCAACGCTTGCTACCACGACGAATGCCGTAAACGGTTTCGGTATGGGTATAGCGACGTCTATAGTTCTAGTGCTATCGAACGTCGTGATATCTTCTATAAGGAAGCTCGTTCCCAACAGGGTGAGGATCCCTATATTCATTGTGGTTATAGCATCTTTTGTTACTGTGATAGATATGCTAATGCATGCCTTCACCTATGAGCTGTGGAAAACACTTGCGTTATATGTACCTTTAATAGTGGTTAACTGTATAATAATGGGAAGGGCTGAGGCATTCGCCTCGAAGAATACAGTCTTTCGTTCATTCATAGATGGATTGGGCATGGGAGTAGGTTTTACCGCTTCTTTAACGTTGTTAGGTGCTACGAGAGAATTGTTGGGAAGTGGCACCATCTTCGGGATACCGATCTGGGGAAAGGCATTCAACGTATTCGTCATGATCCTTCCACCGGGTGGTTTTCTCATGTTGGGACTGCTCCTGGCTATGTTCAACAGCATAGGACAGGCGAGAAAAAAGGCATAAGAGGTGAGATAGATGAAACTTTTCTTCATACTCATATCGGCGATGTTGATAAACAACCTCATCTTATCGAGGTTTTTGGGTATATGTCCGTTCTTAGGCGTATCCAAAAAATTGGATACGGCAATAGGTATGGCGATATCCGTCATATTCGTCATGGTGCTCTCTTCAACGGTTGTGTGGTTTATAGATGCGTTACTAAAGGCATGGAACATAGAATATCTTCAGATAGTGGCATTCATATTGGTTATTGCCGCATTGGTTCAATTCGTTGAGATATTCATGAAGAAGGCGAGTCCTACCCTTTACGAGGGATTGGGTATATACCTCCCGCTCATAACGACGAACTGTGCGATACTCGGGATCGCACTTTTGAATGCCCAACTCGAGTACAATTTCTTAGAGGCGTTGGTAAATGCAGTGGGAGCCTCGGTGGGTTTTGGCCTTGCTTTGGTTATATTTGCCTCCATAAGGGAAAGACTGGAATTCGCAGACTTTCCTAAACCATTTGTGGGTATGGCATCCGTCTTGATAACGGCAGGTTTGCTGTCTATGGCATTCATGGGATTCAGAGGACTGGTCAAGATGTGAAATGCCATGAGGATTGATTGGCTACAGAAGAACAGAGGCTCAGGAAAAAAACTGATAATAGGTAAATGAGCGTTGAGGGATCGGAATAAATACTTTAATAGAAAGGCGAGTGATTTGTAGAATGATGCAATTGCTCTATGGAATAGTATTACTTACAGTCATGGGGTTCGTAGCCGGTGTTGGGCTTGGCATAGCGGCGAAAAAGTTTGAGGTGAAGGAGGACCCAAGGGTGGCCGAGATCGCGAAAGTTCTACCAGGTGCTAATTGTGGTTTGTGTGGTTATCCCGGTTGTGAGGCATATGCCAAAGCGATCGTATACAAAGGTGAGGCTATGGGAAAATGTGTTCCTGGTAAGAAGATGGGAGTGGAAGCGAAGATAAGGGAGATCATGGCGAAGGGTGGACCTACTTCTTGAAGATATCCATAATAGGACTCGGTATAACGGGCTTTGGTCTACTCAAATATTTGATCGACAAGGGTGGAGATGAAATATTCGTCTCCGATTCAGCAGAACATATTTCGAGTGAAAAGATCAGATACCTAAAGGAGCACAAAGTCGATTATGAACTCGGCGGAAATACGGATAAGATCTTGGACCGCAGTGATATCATCCTCCTCAGTCCAGGTGTAAACCCCCGAGTCCCTGTTTTATCTGCAGCAAGGGCAAGACATATAGAGATAATGAACGATATAGAGTTCATGTACAAAGAGTTCGGGGATGTGTTCGCCAAAGGGCAAGTGAAATTAATCGGAGTAACGGGTACAAATGGCAAGACGACTACTACTACATTAATAGGTAAGGTACTGAAAGAGGCGGGTTACAGAACCTTTGTTGGAGGAAACATAGGTAATGCATTCTCCAATTTAGCCGATGTTATAAACGATAAAGATGTGATAGTTTTGGAACTGAGCAGTTTTCAGCTCGAACTGGTAGATGAATTCCACACTGATATCGGTGTTATCTTGAACATCACACCGGATCACATAGATAGACATGGTAGTATGAAGGATTATGCCTTATCTAAATCGAAGTTATTTGGTAAGGAAGAAGATACTGGTATTGCGATCTTGAATTTCGATAACGAATGGACGAAGAGGCTTGGATTGACTATGCGTAGAAGGGTAAGATGGTTTTCTTCGAAGAGAGATGTTCACCAAGATGGCGCATTTATCAAGAATGACAAGATATTCATAAGAGATTCTGGAGTTGAGCGAGAGATTCTTCCTTTATCGGCAATGAAATTGAAAGGCATGCACAACGTCGAAAACGTTATGGCTGCCATGCTCGTTGCCAGTGAACTGGATGTAGATATGGAAATATTCAAGGATGTTGTAACCAAGTTTTCGCCTCTTCCACACAGGATGGAGGAGGTTGAAAAGGTAGAGGGAGTTTTATTCGTAAACGATTCCAAAGCCACGAATACGGATGCCACTCTTCGTTCTCTCAGGACATATCCCAAAGGGAAGGTTGTTCTCATTCTGGGTGGTAGAGCTAAGGGAGAAGATTATTCTCTGTTTTTGAAAGAAGTAAGTGAATATTGTAAATACATCCTCTTGATAGGAGAGACGAAAGAAGCATTTGCAAGACATCTTAATCGAATTGAAATGCATGATTTCAAAATCGTTAATTCTATGAAAGATGCTGTTAGAACAGGTTTCTCAATCGCAAATGAGGGGGATATCGTTTTACTCTCACCTGCTACCGCGAGTTATGATATGTTCAAAGATTATGAGGAACGCGGTAATGCCTTTAAGGGGGAAGTTCATTCTTTAATAAAAAAGAAGAATCATGGCTAACAATTCCTTTAATTCCCACAATGTAGAGGTAGATAGAAAATTACTTCTCTTCATGTTCACGATCCTTACGATAGGGATGCTCGCTATCTACAGTACGAGCTTTATAGAGGCATTTACATATCCCTATCCCTCCCCTTCGAGGTTTTTCGAAAAGCAGGTTATATCTGCAGTTATAGGAATAGTTTTGATGTTGATATTAGCTATATTCGATTACAGGATACACTTAAAACTCAGGGGTGCTTATTCCTTCATCTTACTCATAGCGCTTGTAGTGGCTTTATTTTATCCTACCCATTTGAGAGCTCATAGATGGTTTTTTATAGGAGGCATTTCGATTCAACCCTCCGAATATTTGAAGATCTACATACTTATACTGCTGGCAGAACACATATCTTCCGCACCAGATAAGATGCAGACATTCTGGTACGGCGTGCTTTATCCTTTCCTTCGACTTTCTATTTTATCACTGTTGGTCTTAGTAGAACCAGATGTGAGTACCTTCTTTTTGATAATCCTATGTGCATTTACTCTCCTGTACATCGGGGGGTGCAGGAAATTTCATCTCCTTTTATTCGCACTCGGATGTGGTATCGTCGCTTTTCTCTTTTACAAGATCCATGGTGTACCTTCGTACCAAATAAGACGATTGATGGATTTCGTGGCGGGGAGTAACAACATACAAAATGAAGCAGGAGAATTGGCAATGATGCGTGGGGGTCTCTTGGGTGTTGGTTTGGGAGAGGGTTCGTTGAAGTATTACATTCCCATGCAATTCACAGATTTCATAGCGGCTACGATAGGAGAGGAACTCGGCTTCGTTGGTATAGCGGCGATCATACTCCTGTATTTTGGAATGATGAAATACATGTTCGACCTCGTCTTCACATATGTAACAGATGATTTCGGTAGGATGTTCGTGATCGGTTATGCTGTTTTAATAGCATATCAGACTTTGATAAATTTAGGAGTGGTTGCAGGTCTCTTACCCGTAACGGGAATGACACTTCCTTTCATAAGCTATGGAGGGAGTTCTCTATCAGCCCTCCTCATAGGTTTTGGGATCGTACTTTCTGTGATAAGACATGCTTGAATTGGGAGGCTAATATCCATGTGGAAAAGAGCAACAGAAAAGAACCTGGATAACATAAAGAGATATCTCATGGAAGAAAAGGAGTTCAACCTATTTCTTATAGGGGATATAGAAAATCACGGATTACATGCGAGTTTTCAGGACATATATATCGATGAAGAAGATGCCAGGATACGTGGTGTGCTTTTGAGGTATTACAACTCTTATGTCTTTTACACAAAAGACAGAGATTCAGATCGTAAGGGAGTGGTGGATATCATGAGCAAACATCCGGGAAAGTTCATCTTATCTGGGAAAAAGGACTGCCTTATCCCACTCTTACCACTGATCAAGAGAAATGTAAAGAAGAAAAAAGCCTTATTCTTCGCATCTCTCAAGGAGATTTCAAAGGATATAATAGTAAATACTGATGTGCAAGTAAGATTGGCTACGTTAAATGAAGCCCGTAAACTGTACGATATGCTAATGGATATAAAAGAATTTTCCGAAGGAACTCGCACTTCATATGATGCCTTTGTGAACTCTATGAAGAGCGGAGCCAGTAGAAGATATATCATCGTAGAGGATGGAAAGATCGTCTCTACAGCATCCACGGCTGCCGAAAACTCCATGTCAGCAATGGTTGTAGCCGTTGCTACGAGAGAAGAATACAGGAACAAAGGTTATGCAACTCGCTGTATGTACCAACTCTGCACCGATCTGCTGGCAGAAGGAAAAACCCTTTGCCTCTTCTACGATAATCCCGAAGCCGGTAAGATCTACAGGAAGCTGGGTTTCAAAGAGTTGGGCGTCTGGCAGATGATCTACATCGATTAGAACATCTCCCCTATGCCGAATTCGAGTTTACCTTCCTTGAACGAAGAAGTAGTATTGTCATAGGGGAAGGCGTAATCGAATCTGATCTCTCCGAGCATGGGAACGTTTACCCTCATCCCCACGCCAACGGATTTACCCAGTTTATCCCAGGAGATATTGGAAAACAACGTGTCCGATGCCGCACCGATATCTGCAAATGCAACCAATTCCACGGTTTCATTTACTATCCATCTATATTCTAAGTTGAATATGCCCTCTTCCTGTCCTTTAAAATCCGACCAATCGAATCCTCTAACGGTGGTCACCCCACCCACATAAAATGCCTTCTGTTTAGTTTCATCGTATATCTTACCGATCAGAAGTCGAGCTGCCATAACGTTATCCTTGAACAACTCTTTATACCCTCTGAGGTCACTCAGAAGTTGAATGTAATTCTCATTTCCTCCCAAGAGATAACCGTTGATGTTGCTTGAGATACCAAATCTCACCCCATTTCTCGTTACGAATACGTTGTCTCTGGCATCGAACGTATAGGAAATGGATATACCGTTACTGATACCGCTGGTAGTTGCAAGAGTTGAGGTAGTACCGGCAGGGGTCTTCTCGAAGTATTCCATCTTTCCACCTATCGAGATGGAATTGTAATCGTTCAATCTGATATCCAAACCTACACTCTCCCCTTGCCTCAAGTCGTAATAGAATTGCTTTGTGGAATCCACCAACTCGTACTCTTCCTGTCGCGTTCTATGCAGATTGGCATCTAACGACAGAGGACTGTTGAATGCCCAGGGCAGCTTGTAATCTAACGTGAAGGTATCCACTGCTCCGAGCTGGAGGTTTAAAGCGATCATCTGCCCATAGCCGAATATGTTGGTCTCACTTAGGTCCAGTTTGCCGGTAAAGCCTTCATACCATTGCTTCGATGGATCTGTGGGCATAGACCAGCTGAGGGCTCCCCCAAATCTCCCCGTCTTTTCGTTTTCCTTTAATTCGATATCGATATCGACGGATGTGGCGGATACAGGTACATACTTCACCTGAACGGAGGAAAAGAAACCCGAATTTTTGAGATTTCGCTCGGTATCTCTGTAGGCGGAAAGACGCATGAAATCACCCTCTTTGAATCTTATCGAACGCCTTATCAGATAATCTTTTGTCTTCACGTTACCCGTATATTTTATCTCACGGATCCTGGGCTCATATATCTTATACAGCAGAATACCGCTATCGTATTCTGGCTTTACGCTAACTCCCAATATATCTCTTTTGACGTAGTCGTTCACTATCTTAGTACACACATCTTCTACCCATTTGACACTCGTTTTAGTGGCTTCTTCTGGCACTTCTTTTTGCAATTCACTTTCCGAAAAGATCGTGCTGCCTTCAAACCTTATGGTCCTCACGGGCAGACCTTCACGGATCTCTTCGTTTTTGTAAAGTTTTAAGACGAGATAAAGTAGATTCGCGGTGGATTCTGCCGTTATTTTCTCCGTAACGGGTTCGAATGCCACGGATGATCTGTCGGAATAATAACGAGTCTGTTTCAACATAGCAAGAGCTTTCTGAATATCTTCAACTCTGGGATACAATTGCCTTTTATCGTAGAACAATTTCCATAAGGGTTCCAGTTCCTCGTAATCGGCAACGAAGTGTATGCCAATGCGTTTCTTCAATTCCTCTTTTGAGAGGATCTGAGATGCATCACCGGTAACCTTTAGATCCCATAATCTGTATTCTCTTATCTTGAGGCAGAGAACGCCATTGGGTATGTATATTCTCTTGTTCTTCGTCGAAATGTTGGAATCGACGGCTATGAGAAATACATGTGCCTTTTCTCTGTATTCTTTTCTTATCGCTTCCACACTTTGGCGATATTCGTTAACGTTGAATGCCTTTCCCTTATCGATCGTTATAACGCTCTCTATGCTCGAGGCAGATACCAGGGTATTACCTTCGATCTTTATATCCTTCACCACTGGATTCTCAGTGACGACGAAGACCACGTCGACGCCCGTGAGAAGAGGTTCTATCTTCACGGAGCAGTTAGAAAATGTACCCATGCTCATTATGCTTTGCATGTCTGCCTTCAGGTCTTCCTGACTTACCTGCATCCCGATCTCGGTGTGGCTCACGTGCTCGAGGATTTCCGTAGAAGATACGGTAACATTCCCTTCTACACTGATGAGGGCGACCTTAGGTGCACCGAAAATGAGAGACGAGATGAGTAATAATAATACCATAACAAAAGTAATTTTAACGTTCATAAGACTACCACCCTTCTATTCACATATTCTCTGGCATCGATATGCCTATCAAACGAGATACGATCCTTATGACTATCTGCACGGCTTTGACCAACGAAAGTCTGGCATAACTCAACTCGAGGTTGCTCTTATCTACGAATCTGTACTTCGTGTAATAGATGTGAAATGCCTTCGCCACCTCTTCAACATACCTCGTGAGTTTATGAGGACCAAACGTGGCATACGCATCGAGAATCGCATCGTCCAACCGCTCTATATCCTTGATGAGTGTTTTCTCTTCGGGGGTCGTGAGTAGACTAACATCCCCTTCTCTGTTCACATCCAGGCCATTCGCTTCTGCATGCTTGAGTACATTGCATATACGGGCATGGGCATATTGAACGTAGAAGACAGGGTTATCCATGGACTTAGTGCGTGCGAGGTCCAGATCGAAGGAAAGATGTGTGTCAGGACTCAGCATAACGAAGAAGTACTTTGCTACATCTGCTCCAACCGTATCGATGAGGTCACCGAGTGTAACGAATTCGCCACGTCTCGTGGACATCCGCACCTCTTTTCCCCTCTGAATGAGCGTTACGAATTGATGCAAAAGTATATCACAAAAATCATCTTCTATTCCCAAAGCCTTCAATCCTGCCTTTACCCTCGGTACGTGCCCGTGGTGATCCGCGCCCCATATATCCAACACCTTATCGAAGCCACGTTTTGCCTTATCTCTATGGTACGCTATATCCGTCAAGAGATATGTTGGCTCACCTGTGGATTTAACCAAAACCCAATCTTTATAATCTCCTAATTTACTCGCTGCAAACCATGTGGCTCCATCCTTCTCGTATACGTAACCTCTCTTTCTCAACTCTTCGATCGTCTCATTTACCTTCCCATCTTTATGTAGACTGGATTCGGAAAACCACACATCGAATCCGATGTTGAATTTCGAGAGATCGGCTTTTATCCAGTCGAACATCTTATCCGCTGCATAGCTGCGGAAGAAGGCCTTTACATCTTCATCCCATCTCTCTCGATACTCATCTCCTACCTTTTCCACCATCTCCTTGGCAATATCGATCAGATATTCTCCCCGATATCCTTCTTCTGGCATCTCTATGTCCACACCCAGTTCCTGGTTGTATCTAACCCACAAAGAACGTGCCAGTACGTTCATCTGATTTCCAGCATCGTTGAAGTAATATTCACGTGTCACATCGTATCCCACGAATTCCAGAACATTGCTTATCACATCTCCTATGGCCGCTTGCCTTCCATGTCCCACGGTTAGAGGACCGGTAGGATTCGCGCTTACGAATTCGACTTGATATTTCTTATCTTTGCCGATATCACACTCGAAGGCATCTTCTTTCTCTTCTATTATCTTCGTGAGCGTATCTCTCAGGACATCATCTGAAACCTTCATGTTTATGAAGCCCTTACCCCCAACGGTAACATCACTGAAAAATGGGTCTTCCTTCAGGATACCTGCAATGCTTTTGGCGATTTCAACAGGGCTCTTATGCAGGATACTGGCACTGATGAAAGAGATATTCGTGGCGAAATCACCGAATTCCTCGGACGGAGGTATCTCAACGGTGAATTGCTCCGGCAAAGGAAAAGATGGAAAAGACCGGGTATACGATGAGATGAGTTTCTCTTTTATCGTTTTACTCAGCATATGCACCTCTATCTTTCATCTATTATCTTCGTTAGTCTTTCTTTGTTAGGATATATACCGTAGATCCCACCCGTATGGAAGAACAGGATGTCTTCTCCGTGTATGTCCTTTTCTTTGAGATATTCCAGCATGTGCAGAAAGCACTTCACCGTATACACGGGATCGAGGATCAATCCTTCGGTTCTCGCCACATCGTATATCAGATTCAATTCCTCATCTGTGGACATGGCATATCCTATGCCTGCCCCCGGTATGATCTTTATCTCCTCTTCATCGAAGTCCACCTGAGGAAACTTGTAATTGCCCAGGAATCTTCCTATTATATTCTCAACCCTCTTCACGAATTTTTCCTCCGGGTCCTTCGTTACGTTTACACCGATGAGTTCGTAATCCATATCGAAGAGTTTTTTACCCAGAAAAAGCCCTGCGTATGTCCCGGCTGAGCCCACGGCTGTGAACACATATCCAGGATGGATGTCCATACTTTCTATCTGCTCCTTCATTTCTCTTGCGGCATTAACGTAGCCCAAAAAACCTATCTCGTTGGACCCTCCTTCTGGGATGACATACGGTTTTCTTCCCCGCTTTCGCAGTCTTTCGGACTCCACCTCGAACACTTCATCTATTTTCTTATACTCTTCGGGGGTTATGTAAACTGTATCAGCCCCCAACAACTTATCGAGCAATAGGTTTCCATCATAAAGTGATTCTTTTTCCCCTCTCAAGATAAGAACGGATTTCATTCCAAGCTTCGTCGCTATCGCTGCCGTTGCACGACAGTGGTTGGATTGTATGCCTCCACACGTCAGCACGGTATCCGCCCTTTTATTCATGGCATCTTTGAAGAGAAACTCCAGCTTACGTATCTTATTCCCGGATGCAACTATGTCGGTAAGGTCGTCTCTCTTAACGTAAAGGTTAAAACCGTATCTCTTACTCGTCCTTTCGAGATATTCTATCCTAGTGGGTAGATTAGCGAGATGTATCCTGTTTTCCAATATGGATTGAAGCATGCGATCACCATCCTTTGCATTTCCATCAATTTGATCTGATTATATCATAACTTTCCCCAGGTTCACATGATATAATGAGTTGGATATGAATGCATCCAAAGGGGTGAACGATAACGAGAATAGCGGTCATAGGATTTGGAGCCGCCGCGATAGGATTCGTTAGTGAAGTGATGAAGAAAGGTCATGAGATCCACATCTTCGAGAGGTCGAAGGATGTATACAGTTCCAGTATAAGTGGTGTGAGATCGGATGGAAAGCTCTTCGTATCGAACGGTATGGGTGGTGATCTCTACATCCCCATAGAAATCCAGAAAGAGGTTGTGGATTATTATCTGTCGAAGCTGGATGAAGACGGTAGAAAAATGGTCAAGACAGGTATTTCCTTCTCAAAAGATTCTGAGTTCTTCGAAAAGTTCTATTCAGAGGGTTTTGAACCTGTCAATTCCCATTTTTTCCATATAGGAACGGATAAGCTGGGTGGTATTCTCAAAGAGATATACAATGAATTCGAGTCCAAAGATGTGAAATTCCATTTTGGGGTTAAGGTTAACGATGTGTGTGTTGAAGACGATAAGGTGACAGTCAAAGCCGAAGGCATGAATGATGTGTTCGACTACGCCGTCGTTGCCGTAGGGAGGAGTGGACATAAACTCGTGAACAAGATCATCGAAAGATATCCCGATCTCGTCCTCTCCGATAACATCGTTGACATAGGGATAAGATACGAAGTTCCAAATCATGTGGTCAAAAAGTTGAACGAAGAGATGTACGAATTCAAGGTTAAGATGCGCGCGAAGACTGGATATACTGTAAGGACATTCTGTAACAATCCATCTGGAAAGGTGATACTCGAGAAGTATGATGATTTCGTGACCGTTAACGGTTACTCGAACTCGAATGCCGAGACACCGAATACCAATTTCGCCATCCTGTGCAGCACGTCTTTTACAAAACCCTTCAACGATCCCGTTGGATACGGCTCGT
>WFSK01000134.1 GCA_015486095.1 Thermotogae bacterium | reverse complement strand
CTCTACACTTCTTCCTCAGGGTGATATAATTCTGTTAGTATCTTATCACATATGGAGAGGAAGTCATGGGTGTAAAGGATCTGAATATCGTTACGATGTTCATCTTTATAATCTTTACCCTATCTACTATAACGATTCTGGGTAAGCCAGTGCTTCTCGTAAACGTACCATCCTCGAAACTCGCTTTAGTATCCGATACTTCTACAGGTGTCGAATGGTTGAAGGTGAATATAAAGAATGCCAATGTTATCCACGCCGGCATGAATTTCAGAGTTGCTTCCATATACGTACCGCCTCGAGGATTACGGTTTTACGTAACCAATAAGGAAATGAAGAAATTCAGTGGATATTCCATTATGTGTGAACCACCGTTGACGATCGGGAATAGGGAAGGGGATATCATTGTACCAACTGATAAGATCGAATATATTATCGATAATATATCTTTGGAGACCGAAGTGAAGATCGTGAATTGGCCATTTTATATATTCAGAGAAAACGGAAAGACCTATCTTGCATCCTATGGAAGTTTTAAAACGCAATCCCTCTTCGATTACATATCTTTATATTCTCGTTTTGAAAGGCTGGAATATTCGAAAACACGTGTTTTAAGATATATCGAAGAGGTAAAAAGTGGGGCACAGAATGCGCTTTTAGACCTAACACCAATACCGCCCATACCCAGAATGCACATTCCTGAAAAACTCTACCAATATCTCTATTACGTTTTCGACGGTTCCAAAAGTCAAGACAACGGGTACATTGCCAAATACACCTGGAACCTCGCAGGGAAACAAGTAAAAGGTGAAAAGGTGATCTCGTCTTTTAAATCCCCTGGTCCACATAGGATATCGTTGACGACAACAGATGGCATAGGTCTTTGCACCACTGTAAATGCTACCGTAGATGTTCTTCCCATATCCGAGATCACATCCATTTCGAAAGAATATAAGGTTATCTTTGCTCAATTGGGAAAAGAACTGACTTTGATATCACCCTATCCCTCTCGTGACAACATCTGGTTTACCATGGGTGAGAGATTCGACGGCCCGATCTTCAGCTTTGTACCAGATTTCATAGGAAGAGGAAGTGTAAGGCTCTTATCCACTAATTCCACTGCCATCTCCGAGGTCGATTATACACTCGTGGTCGATGATACCACATCACCTACATTGCATATTCGTATGCCTTCGAAGATAACGGATACAGCCACAGGTGTGAAAATAAGTATAAGTGCAACTGATCCATCGCTGCCTCTGAGATGCGAATTATTCGTGGATAACAACGAGTTCGATCAGAGGAGTATCGTGTATAAATTTTCCAAACCGGGAAAACATTTTGTCATCGCAAAAGCCGAGGATGGAAGAGGGAATTGGAACTCCTGCAAGAAGGAGATAGAGGTAATCGATACTACTCCTCCTATCCCTCCATCGATAAAGGACATAGAAGTAGCTCAAGGTGCAGATTTTACACTCGATGCCTCTGGTAGTAGAGATAATGGAAAGATAATCGATTACATCTGGAGCATCGATGGCAAGATGTGGCGTGGGAAAGAGATCGAAACGGCGATCGCAACACCCGGCAAATATGTGGGGAAATTGATACTCATAGATAGTTATGGTAACAGCAGTGTAAAAGTCTTCCATGTGAGTGTTAAAGATACCATGCCTCCAACGGTAGTAGTTCCTGCCACAGTAACTGCAGTTATCGGTGAAAAGGTTGAGATACGCATAAAGAAGATATCGGATCCAAATGGTTACAATACTCCGATCTGGAAGTTTGCCAACCTCATAGAGCTGGGAGATACTTTTACTTACACGTTTGATAAAGCAGGTACATATAAAGTGATCCTTATAACCTCTGATAAATTACATAATCAGGGGATGAAGGTGATAACCGTTGAGGTTATTCGCTAACCTTATTTTGCTTATGATACTTTCTGTTGTTTTATTCGCTTCCTTAAATAGGGTTTATTCAACGAGGGCTTTTACCATCTATTACTCAAAAGATTTGAAATACGACTACATCTCTCATATAGGAAAGAAGTGCGATGAGATCGTGAATACACTGAGCAAGATGCTCTATACGAGACTCCAACAAGGATTTTCCATCTATCTTGCAGATACGGACAAAGATTACGATTCGTTGAAGAAAAACAGTATAAGAGGGTCGATCGGAGAAGCAAGGTATATAAATGGCGTTTATTCCATACTGGTGAGAGTGGATCCAGAAGCTCCTGGTTCTGAAGAAAGACTCGTAGATACCCTCGTTCACGAGATAACACACCTCTTTCAATTTCAACTTCAACTAAAAAATGGTATAATTTATCCTCTTTGGATAAACGAAGGAATGGCTATGTATATGGAGGATAGGATAGGATATCCAAAACCAGATAGAGGAGAATTGGGTCTTTTGATACTGACAAACTTTGGGGTTATCAATCCGCTATACATACGGCGTTATCCAAAGAAGATCTCCCTTTTCTATGCAGAATCGAAAGCGCTGATGAAATATGTGATGAAAGAAATAGGAGAAAGACAATTCTTACGCTTCTTCTCTTCGGTCAATGGTTCACTTCCATTTTACACTCAATTCGAAAATAGATTCGGAGTATCTATGGAGTTCTTATACGATAGATGGAAAGGAACTTTAATACTCATCATCTTATCTTATATCTTCAGGAATATGGGTATATATGCGATACTCGGTATTTTGGCGATATTGATCTACGTGATAAGAAGCGTTTGGAGCGCTAAAGTTAAGTGTTATGAAGACGATGAAGAGATAAAGAAGTTAGAGAAGAAGTATGGAAAGCGATTCTGGGAGAAGAAATGAAAAAAGTCGAATTGTTCATCGTAATGT
>WFSK01000133.1 GCA_015486095.1 Thermotogae bacterium | reverse complement strand
ATTCTAAAGCAAGGGCAATAAGAATCTTTTCCAGAGATGAGTATAAGCAATTTTCAATGCAACATGATATTTCAGATCCTCAAAATAGATTGCGATTTTTCATAGGAGATGTAAGAGATAAGAAAAGGCTAATGAGAGCGATGGAAGATGTAAATATAGTTTTTGCACTCGCTGCATTAAAACATGTCCCTACTTGCGAATATAATCCATTCGAAGCGGTGAAAACAAATGTCATCGGTACGCAGAATATTATAGAGTGCGCTATATCTCAAGGAGTAGAAAAGGTAATTTATACTTCTACGGATAAGGCGGCAAGTCCAATTAACACTATGGGAGCCACAAAATTATTAGCAGAAAGATTAATATCGGCCGCAAATTATTATAAAGGGCCTCATGAAGTTTGTTTTGCTTCTACCCGATTTGGAAATGTTCTCAACAGCAGAGGTTCCGTTATTCCGATCATAAAGCATCAGATCCAGAAGCATATTCCTGTTACAATAACAGACCCAAATATGACGAGATTTATCATGAGTGTAAACAGGGCAGTTGCATTGATTCTACGTGCCTGTAACATGGCCATTGGAGGAGAAACCTTTGTCTTCAAGATGCCAGTCGTAAGAATAGGTGACTTGATAGAAGAATATGTCTCTATGGTGGATAATGATGCTGAGATGGTCAAGATAGGGAAAAGACCCGGTGAAAAGATGTACGAAGAGTTGATGACGGAAGAAGAATCCATGCGTGCCCTCGAAACAGATGATATGTTTATAGTTCTGCCATATCATATGGAGAATGGAAGAAAATATACTTATCCAGATGCTAAGAGAGCGAAAGTGAAGCCGTATACATCCAACGATTATCAACCTCTTTCGAGAGATAAGATAAGGGAAGTCTTGAAAGTAATAATAAATGAAGAAAAGATAAAAGAGGGTATATCAACTTCAATAGATGACACATATTGGTTCTAAGGAGGTAAGAAATGAGGGTGCTCATTACGGGTGGAGCTGGTTTCATAGGCAGATGGGTTGTGAAAAGACTTCTGGAAAGAGGCAATGAAGTGGTAGTCTTAGACGATCTCTCTAATGGAAGTCTATTCAATATAGAGGAATTCGTAGAGGAAGATAGCTTTGATTTCATAAGAGGGGATGTAAAGGAGCCAAGGGTATTAGAAAGAATATTTGCCGATCACTTGGATATCGTTTACCATCTGGCAGCCGAGATAAATGTACAGAAATCCATAGATAAACCTGCATATACATTCGAAAACGATGTGATGGGTACATTTAACGTTTTAGAAGCGTGCAGAAGACATAAGGTTAAAATGTTATTCATGTCTACCTGCATGGTTTACGATAGATGTTCTGATGATAAGGGGATAAATGAAACGCATCCTACAAAACCTGCTTCTCCATATGCTGCTTGTAAATTGGCGGGAGAAGCATTGACACTCTCTTATCATCATGCTTATGGTTTACCCACTGTTGTGGTGAGACCTTTTAACACATATGGCCCATATCAAAAGACGTCTGGAGAGGGTGGGGTTGTTGCGATATTTTCCAAGAGAATGTTACAGGGAAAGAGCTTGAAGATATACGGTGATGGGACTCAAACTCGTGATCTGATGTACGTGGAGGATTGTGCCGACTTCGTTGTGAAGGCCGGTGAAAGTGAGATTGCTAATGGAGAGATAATAAATGCAGGCACTGGCAGAGATATAACCATAAATGCTCTTGCCGATATGATATCTAAGGGAAGAGTAAAGATAGAGCATGTTCCACACATACACCCTCAAAGCGAAATAGCCAAGTTGTTGTGTGATAATTCAAAGGCCAAGAAGATTTTGAATTGGAAACCCAGAACTTCTCTTGAAGAGGGAATAAGTAAAACTATAACGTGGATAAAGGAAAGGATGTGGGAATTATGAAAACGATTCCATATGGTAGACAATGGATAGATGATGGCGATATAGCCGAAGTAATTGATGTATTAAAATCAGATTATATAACTCAGGGCCCGAAGGTAAAAGAATTCGAAGAGATCGTGGCCAGCTATACAGGTGCAAAATATTCCGTTGCTTTCAGCAGCGGTACTGCAGCGCTACATGGAGCCATGTTTGCTGCTGGTGTAAGGGAAGGGACAGAGGTGATAACATCTCCCATTACGTTTGTGGCAACATCAAATGCCATTATGTATATGGGAGGCATTCCTGTGTTCGTTGACATCGACCCAAAGACTTATTGTATTAACATAGACAAGATAGAAGAAAAAATAACTTCGAAGACGAAAGTAATTGCACCAATAGATTATGCAGGTTTTCCTGTTGATATAAGACGTATTCGTGAGATAGCAAATAAATATGACTTGATAATAGTCGAGGATGCAGCACATGCTCTTGGTGCCATGCGTTATGGAAAGAAAGTAGGTGAGGAAGCAGATCTGACGGTTCTAAGTTTTCATCCCGTAAAGCATATCACTACGGGTGAAGGAGGTATGGTTTTAACAAATAACGAATCCTTGTATTATAAATTGATGTTATTTAGAACACATGGAATAACAAAGGACAAGAGATTTTTAGAAAAAAAGGATGTGGGTCCATGGTATTACGAAATGCAAGTACTTGGCTTTAATTATCGTTTAACGGATATACAGTCTGCTCTTGGCATAAGTCAGATGAAAAAGATAGAAAAATTCATCCAACGCAGAAATGAAATAGCTTGCATTTATGATAAGGCATTTGCAGACCACAAAAATATAGAGTGCCCTCCTAAACCACCATATCCTAATTCCCGGCACGCATACCATTTGTATCCTATTAGGATAAAAAGGAAGAACAGGAGAAATGTATTCGAAGCCCTGAGAAAGAAAGGAATATGGGTACAGGTTCACTACATCCCTGTCTCTTCTCAACCATATTATCGTAAAAGATTTGGATACAAAGATGATGCTTTTCCAAACGCGGAAAAACTCTACGAAGAGGAGATCAGCATTCCCATGTTTCCGAAGATGTCAGATGAAGACGTAGAATATGTGATAGAT
>WFSK01000132.1 GCA_015486095.1 Thermotogae bacterium | reverse complement strand
GTCTTGGCAAGTATTCGAGCTCTTTCACAACCTTGAGGACTTTTTCTCTGGTTTCCTTTGTGACATTCTCGGAGTGATTCATCACCCTCGATACTGTACTGATGGAGACTCCTGCTCTTTTGGCAATATCCGAAATCGTACTCATGAAAGCGCTT
Source organism: Thermotogae bacterium (assembly GCA_015486095.1). GTDB lineage: Bacteria > Thermotogota > Thermotogae > B3-G13 > B3-G13 > B3-G13. Next base: position 12,423 of record WFSK01000132.1, on the reverse strand, counting down.
CCTCTCTATTAATAAATGATATCACAGATATACTATTAGATCAAGCATCGTTATTCTGAATTATAAAGGATTATAAAAGATCATTAAGAAATTCACTTAATTATTATATGAAATCTCTATAATCCTTTATATAACTGTGATCGATGAGCCTACCCATAAAGAATTTTTTTGCATATTTTATGAAAGCGCTTCCGCAAATAGCAATACAATCAAAAATCATTATAACTTCTCGGTCATCTCTTTGAGATTCAACAACAGGTTCTTCTTTTGGGATCGCAAAGATGCATAATGAGATATTAGAAGTTTACTACCGGTAATGGGGATCATTTATTACAAGATTTTGATATGGATGGTGGACTTGACTCGACGTTACTTCCCCATTTCTCATTTGGTTTTGGACCCATGGTAAATACCAATTTGCCACCGTTTATCAAGTCTGAGTGCATAAACCAGGGTTTAGTCAATGTCCTTTTGTCAAGGACCGCAGTTTGTATATACATATTTTCTTTAGAATTGTTATTAGCCTGTATAATAAATTCTTTCCCATTACCCAAATGGATCGTTACTCTGTCGAACATCGGACTTCCTATTTCATATGCAGGTGTACCCGGGCATACGGGATAAAACCCCATGGCACTGAATACATACCATGCAGACATCTGTCCAACGTCTTCGTTCCCACATAACCCTGCCGGACCAGAACCGTATAGTTTTTCCATTATTTCTCTTACTCTTTCCTGAGTTTTCCAGGGTTCTCCGGCATAATCGTAGAGATAAGCGATGTGATGAGAAGGTTCATTACCGTGGGCATATTGTCCTATCAAGCCTGTAATATCAGGTGGCCCTTCGACCTTAGAGGGGGCTGTGAACAATTCATCTAACTTATCTATGAATTTTGCTCTTCCGCCCATCAATTTTATAAGGCCTTCTACATCTTGGGGAACGAAGAATGTCCATTGCCAGGCATTTCCCTCGGTAAAGTATCTATATGCTCTTGTGGGATCGAATTGCCCATCAACCCAGGTTCCATCTTTGCTCTTCCCTCGCATAAAGCCTGTGGAAGGATCGAATACATTCTTGTAATTCATCGCCCTCTTTATGAACATCTTGTAATCTTTTGTCTTTCCCAATGCCTTTGCGATCTGTGCCACACAGAAATCATCGTAGGCGAATTCTAAGGTCCTTGAAGTCGCCTCCCCAACCTTATCCGCCGGGACATAACCCAATTTTTTATAATATTCTATGCCTCCGCGTGCTTCATACCAGCTATTACTCGGGACCATAGCATCCTTGTACATGGCTTCGTATGCCTTATCGACATCAAATCCTCTTATACCCTTCATATATGCGTCTGCTATTACCGAATCGGCATGCGTTCCTATCATACAGTTCGTGTAGCAATTCGCCAAATACCACTTCGGCATCCATCCTCCTTCGTCGTACACATCCAACAACGTTTTGATAAAATCTCTATCTTTCTCCGGCTCTACGAGGACGAATAGAGGATGTTCAGCACGGAAAGTATCCCAGATCGAGAAGACCGTATATTCCTCATGATCTGCCTTGTGAATTTTTTTATCTACTCCTATATATCTTCCATCTACGTCTGAAAACAAATTTGGACCTATCAATGCATGATACAAGGCTGTATAGAATATCGTTTTTTGCTCATCCGTACCACCAAAGACTTCTATTTTACTGAGTTCCTTATTCCATTCCTTTCTTGCCAATTTCCTCACTCTATCGAAATCCCAATCGGGAATCTCTTTAAGATTCTTCCTCGCGCCTTCAATTCCAGTATAGGATATCGCGATCTTCACGAGGATCTGCTCCCCTTGATCTGTCTTGAATTTCACATAAACCCCACCTGGCTGACGCCTTAAATGAATCGTCCTTTCATTCGGCAGGGTTAAAAATACCTTCCACACTCCATATCCTTTGAAAGGCTTTGAGAATCTTATGACAAAGTAAATCTTATGAGGATCTTTGGCACCGCAAAAATGCCCACCAACTATATATCCTTCTATTTCTCTATCCCCGATGACCTTAGCCCAGGCTTCTTCTGAGGGACCACCGATCCTGTGAAATAGATCCAAGACCACATAGGCATCGTCAGCCTTAGGAAAAGTATATCTATGGAAGGCTACTCTCTTCGATGCCGTTAACTCCACCCTTATCTTGTAATCATCGAGCGTTACCGCATAGTATCCTGGTACCGCGACCTCTGTATCATGCCTGAATCTCGATCTGTACCCTATATCTGGAAAAGATGCTGGTCCAGGAATCACCTTGAGCGTTCCGACCATTGGCATAAGCATAACCTCACCGTAATCTGCTGCTCCTGTTCCACTCAGATGAGTCTGACTAAAGCCCATTATGGTGGTATCCGAGTAGTGATATCCCGAACACCAATCCCAACCTCTAATTCCCGTATCTGGACTTGGCTGAACCATTCCGAAAGGAACACAAGCCCCAGGGAAGGTATGTCCATGCCCACCAGTCCCTATGAATGGATTCACGTAATCAACGGGTTGCAGAATTTCGTTGGCGTTCAGACTCAAAATCACGAGCAAAAATATACCTATGAAAAGAACCAATCTTCTGCGCATTTTATCACTCCTCCATCTTCCGTTCTCTAATACTGTTCAACCTTCTATTCTAATGGTTAATACCCCACCCTTTCCGATCGATATATCAGCGGCATCGCCTTTAGAATTCAGTTCTTTAAGGTGCCTATTTTCAGCGAAATCTGTGAGAAAGATCCTCCTTTTACCCTTCAGATCGATTTTAATTCTTTTATCTTCATCAGTAGGATTGAACAACCTCAGGATATATGCTTTCCTATCTTCAGATATCTTGAATGCACTTATGAATACTCCTTCTGGAAGTTCGTTTAGAAAATTCGAAGCAGAAGGTAACTCTGCCTTCCTATGACTGTTAACCTGAATACCAATTGGGGGTAAGAGAAATTCCCTCGCCCTCTTATAGGCTTCTTCTACACTCCAATCGTTATGAAGGATAAGGGAATACTCAAAAGAATATTCTCCAAGACATTGGGCTTCGGGTGTTGGGATCAAAGGTCCTGCTCCGCTCTTCCTCGTAGAGATATCGTTTCTCGAAAGCCATCCTATGCTCCTCAGAAGTGTTATCTTTATCTGAGTAGAATTATTCTCTCGAGTAGTTTCATATTCCGGGATGCCTCTCGTTACTATTGTACCTTTCGCCTTATCTCCATTGAAGGTAACAAAACTCTCCATGGCATATCTCGACACCTCTAATTCAGACCAATCCTTGCTCTCTTCGACATTCACACTCACTGGATGTTCCACAAGACCAAAGTAACTGTTACAAAGGGTTTTATCGAGTGTCTCCGGAAGAATAAAGATTGCTCTGAGCCTGTGATCTCTTGCATTGTTTTTGATCTTCACTTTTATATCTACCCTGGGTAGATGCTTGTATAATCTATATGTTACCTCCATTGGGTTGTCTATAAATTTCTCAGAACGTCTTTCCCTGTTAGATTCGATCGATGCTGGAAGTTTAAAATTCAGGGATACAGTTATTTCTTTCATAAAGCCAAGGTCTTTAATTTGTGAAACTCGAGCTCTATTGCCTATACTCGTAAACGTTTTGGAGTATCTTGCAGGAGAATAATTGTATTCATCTCCTATATCCTCGGTATCCTCGAAATAATTGAGGCGTTCATATCTTACACCATTTTTCTTGCTTTCGAGTGAGAAACTTCCATCTCCATTCAACATGAAAGTGAAATATGCATTTTCGAAGGTTGTATCGGATCCTTCTTTTTCTACAGTCTTTTTCTGCACCTCTCTTATATAAAACACCTTGTATCCAAGGGGTGGCAGTGAGGCCTTGAAGGTGATACTATATGGCTTCTTAGCACCAAGAATACTCAATACACTAGTTGCCGATCTCTCCCTATTGAAAAAGGATAAGATCTCCATCAACGGGCTTTTAAAAACATTCAGAGAATAGTCTACAGGGACTATATTATTTATATCCCCTGTTTCTCTGACATAGCTTTCTAACTCGTTTCCATCTTCATCGAAGATCCCATAATCTTTTCCCGGCTCCAAATAGACCATCTTTTCGACCATTGCCTCCGTAGTACGCCCAAGGGGATTGAATATCATCAATGGTATACCTTCATCTTTGACTTTTATCTTCTCCGAAAGGCTTCTGAGAGAGTCTATACATAGGATCAGTCCTTGCTGAGTGGCGTTCCTCAGCCTGTATTCTACATCTCGATGAACGTCATCGATGCTACAGCCACATATACTGTCATGTGGTTGCGACTTGAGTATGAGCTTCCATCCATATTCGACCTCGTTCCTGTCGATCTTTTCACCAAAGATGTCCAAGATAGTACCAAGGGGTTCAACGTAGTGTTGATATAGCATCTCTGCCATGAAATTCTGTAATTTCAAGTACATTCTGGTAGAGGTAACATCCCTCAATATGGGTTCGTACTTCGGAGACCTCAATTCTCCCATTACTTCTTTTAGCCTCGGCTTTGCGTTCAACACATCTTCTGTATAATTATCGAGATTCGAATGGATAAGTTCGACATTCAACTCCTTTCCCCATTCATCGAAATGAGAAGGTAGATCGAACATAGGCATCTCGTGATCGGTACCATTCATTATCAAGATATTATTGGTAGTGGAATCCTTTGATAAGGAGTTGACCTCCTTTTTGAACTGTTCCTTTACCTCATCGATATTCCTCCCGAAATGTGCTCCATTTGAGTAAGAATGAAGAAGATTGATAGCCAGTATTCCGTCGCCATTGGGAGATTTCCAAATGAATTCTGACCTTCGAGATGCATCACCTATACCTCTCCATATAACGGTAGATTTCAAGCCAAGATTTTTAATCACAGTAGGAGTGAATGCACTGTGACCAAACATATCCGGTAAATAACCGATATTCATCCCAGTAAGGGCAAAAGATTTAAGGAGGTTTTGGCTGATGAGATAATTCCTTATAAATGCCTCTCCGGTGATCAAAAATTCATCGGGAAGTATGTACCAGGGACCCACTCCTATTCGCTTCGATCTTATCAAATCAAAGAGTTTTTCTTTCATCTCGGGTCTGATTTCAAGATAATCCTCCAGGACTACCGTTTGCCCATCGAGCATAAAATACTTGAAATCACTCCTCTTATCCATTTCATCGATGAGCTGATCGACCAGTCTTACCAGCCTCTTTCTGAATACTTCGAATGGTAGATACCATTCGCGATCCCAATGAGTATGAGTTACAACATGAACCTTAAATTTAGACATTCGTATTCCTCCTTTTTCATCCTTTTATTCCAGATAATTTGATGCCTTCTATCAAGTACTTTTGTGCAAAGAAGAAGAAAATGAGTGTAGGGATAATGGATATGGTACCTGCTGCCATCATCCAATTCCAATGTGTTCCATATCTATTCAAGAATTGAGGTAACCCAAGAGATAAGGGATACTTTTTCTCATCGGTTAGATATATTAAAGGGCCCAAATAATTATTCCAGGAAGCAAGGAATTGAAATAGCATGATGAGAAGTAAAACGGGCTTACTTAAAGGTAACATTATTCGTGAATATATTTGAATTTCTGATGCCCCATCAACCCTTGCAGCATCTAACAATTCATCGGGTATAGTTTGAAAGAACTGTCTTAGCAGAAAGATGTAAAGGGGCGTACCAAAGAAGGACGGTACTATGAGTGGCAAGAAGGTATTAACCCAGCCTAACTTCTTAAAAATTATGAACTGAGGTATCATAGTAACGGCAAATGGTAGCATTATACTCCCGATCATTATGTAGAAGAAAAAATCTCTACCTCGCCAGCGAAGTTTCGAGAAACTGTAAGCAACAAGGGGACATGACAACAGAGTTCCTACAACGGTGCCAAAGGTTATTATAAGACTATTTCCGAAATATCTGAAGAATGGAAAATACTCCGTAGCATTTTTGTAATTTTGAAAAACTGGAGGTATTGGAATGAATTTGGGTGGAAATAGATAGAGGTCCTGATCTGCCTTTAGTGAAGTGGAAAGCATCCAGAGAAATGGAAGCATATACAGTATTGTGACAAAAATCAAAAGAGCTCTCATAGTTTGAAGATAAAGAGTTTTATGTAATCTTTTACTCCTATACCTCATCGTATATAACTCCTCTCTTCGATTTATCGTTCCGTTCCATAAAACACCCAACGAGCCGATGTCTTGAAGATGAGTATTACCAAACCTAAGGATATCAAGAATAAGATCCATGCCATAGCAGATGCTAAACCCATGTTCGTGTATCTAAAAGCTTGTCTATAAAGGTACATGACATACGATAAAGAAGAGTTAGCAGGATTTCCCGTCCCATTTGTCATTATTTGAGGCATATCGAATATCTGAAATGCACCTATCGTCGCTATGATCAAATAGTATAACGTCGCAGGGGAAATAAGAGGGAATGTTATCTTCCAGAACATCTGCCATCTATTAGCCCCATCGATCATAGCCGCCTCGTACAGTTCCTTGGGTATATCATTGATGGCAGCCATGTAGATCAAAGCAGTAGTGCCAGCCCCCCATTGTGCCGCAAGGACTATGGTAAACTTGATCCACTTTTCGCTACTCGTCCAGTTCGGACCGTTGATTCCCAAATATGATAATAAACCGTTGACGATACCGAAATACGGATTAAAAAACCAAAGTACTATTGCGGCAAATGCATAATAAGGTACCAAACTCGGCAGGTAGATCATTCCTCTGTAAAAAGACCTTTCTTTAAGGGGTTGAACAAGTAGAAGGGCAAGGACAAGGCCTACAACTAATCCAATTGGTACTAATCCAGCAGCGTACCACAAAGTATTATAAAAACTCTTTGTGAAAAGGTAATCTTTAAAGATCTTTATGTAGTTTTCCAAACCAACCCATTTTGGAGGAAGAGTAACATGATACTCGGTAAAACTGAAGAACAGAGATGCTATAATCGGATAAGCGGTAAAGACGGCAAAACCAATGAACCAGGGTAATGCAAATAAAATTCCTACTAAGTTATCTTTTCTTCTCTTCGTAAGCCAACCTTTTTTCATAAAATTTCTCCTTCTTTTGTTATATTTCAATATTATATAACAGAGTCTTGCCCACACATGTGGGCAAGACTCTCAAAAATCATTTGGATTTTTCTTCTGCCAGTGCTTTATCAAGTGCTGCTTGAACTTCATTCTGTGCATCTCTCAATGCTTGCTCGGGAGTTTTCTTACCGTAAAGAACGTAATTCCACGCATCTGTAAGTTTATCCCAGAGAAGAGCACCAACTGGAACAACTGGTCTACAATGTGCGGTTGGGAATAGCTTTGCAAACAATTTCTCATCTGGATTTGCTTCAACGACTTTCTTCGTCCCTTCTATAAGAGCTGAGAAATGTGCAGTATCGATCGCATATTTCACCTCTCCCTTGGTAGCCATGTAATACATGAATTCTGCAGCTTCTTTTGGATGCTTGGCACCTTTGGGTATAACCAAACTCCAGCCTCCAGCCCAGGTGCTGTTATGCTCACCATAAGGAGGATACGGAATCGGAGCCATTCCCCACTCGAAACCTTTAGGAGCGAACTGCTTGATTTGACTTAAGAACCAGTTCCCATCAATCCTCATGGCTTCTTTTCCGATAAGGAATGGATCTATTGGTGCAGCTCCACCTCCTCCTCCAGCGGTATACGCAGATAAGAAAGCATCGATATTCTTTATACCATATTTATCGGCATAAGTCTTCTCCCATTTGAGAGCAGCGAGGATCTTTGGATCATCTGCAAAGGTGAATTTCTTAAGGGTGGGATCGTAGAACTTACCTCCAAATGCCCAACCCCATGTGTAATGCCAACCCTGGCCTCTCCATGGGATAAAGCCCATTTGAATTATCCTGTTACCCTTCTTTATCGTGAGCTTCTCCGCATATTCATCCAACTCAGCGATCGTTCTTGGAGGTTTATTCGGATCTAATCCTGCCTTTTTAAACAACTTCTTGTTGTAATAGAGAACACGGGCATCTGTATCCCAGGGTAAAGCATATAATTTTCCATTATAAGTTGCTTCTTTCACTGCAAATGGGAAGAATTTTGCTTTTAGTGCTTTGATATCCACACCCAATTGAGTTAGATAGCCATCCAAAGGCTCGAGAACACCATAATGTGCTCTTTGAGCAACTGTGAATCTATCTAGGTAGTAGACATCTGGACCTGTCCCTGCCGCAACGGCAGTCATGAGTTTAGTAATATCGGTCTCTGATCCCGGAACGAGAACGACCTTGACATGAATATTAGGATGAGTTGCATTGAAATTCGCAACGGCCCCTTCGATCGACTTACGATCTACAGGATTCGACATACAATGCCAGAAAACCACCTCTACCGGTTTAGCAGCAACCAGAATACTCAATAGCCCCAACAACAAGATGACCAAAAATACCTTACCATACAATCTCACTTTTCTCTCCCTCCTTTGAAGTTAAATTCTTCTCAAAAAAGCCCAATTCCTGAACTCTTATACGCTTTTTCCTTCTTCTCACCTCCCTCTAATGTGAACATGCTCGGTGCTCCTTTCTTCGAGATATTTCGTAGTTGCATAAATTGCAGCTCCGATTGCAATAGCGTCCTCTGAAATCTCTGAGAGCCTTACATCCACCACTTGATCGCCGAACAAGTAGCGGGAAACCATTTCTCTTATCGGTTGAATCAATGCATCACCGAGTACAGCCATCTTACCACCTATAAAAACGGTTTCAGGTCCTACAATGTGTATAGTATTGATCACTGCAGCACCGATCCATGTAGCGAGTTTCTTTACGACAGAATTAACGATCCCATTGTCATTTTCGAGAAGAGGCGGTATATCCTTGATATTTTTAACATTAAACCCTTGGGCTTTCAAACGCTTTATTATACAATCTACTCCACCCATATCTTCTAGATATCTAAACTTCCCACGATCATAAAGCAAAGTGTGTCCTATTTCACCAACGTAATCGTGTGCCCCTTGATAGAGTTCATCGTTGATAATAACCCCAGCTCCTATGCCTTCATTCGCAAGAACATACACGAAGTTCTTCAAGTTCCTTCCGCCTCCATGCCACTTTTCGGCAAGTGCTCCAACGTTTGCATCATTTTCTATCCAGACGGGTAATTTATATCTTTCATGCACGATATCCCCAAGTGGAACATCTTTCCATCCCTTGAATTTGGGTGGATGCCTTACTATACCAGTTCTCGCATCAAGAGGGCCCGGGATCCCAATGCCTATGGATCCCACTATGATCTCCCTTTTACTTGCATCCTTTATGATACTATCTATACTCTTAAAGAGCTTTTCGATCACACCCTTGGGTCTAAGTCCTTCATGAGACAAACCTCTCCTCCTCGATATAACATTCATTCTTGCATCCATCAATACCGCTTTTACCCTTTGTCTTCCAAGATGTGCCCCTATCGTATATACGGCGTTTGCCTTGATGCGAAGAGGAATCGGGATTTTACCGACATTACCAGTTGGAACCGTTGGAGTTTCTTCGACAATTCCCGAAGCAATGAATTCCCTTATAATGGCAGATATAGTGGTCTTAGTTAACCCTGTAATTCTTGATAATTCAACTCTTGAAATACTATCTTGCTTCAACAAGATGTGAAGTAAAGTAATCGCATTCTTGATCCGTGTATCTTCGGGTTTTAATACCAGCACATCATTCTCCTCTAAAACAATAAGTAAACTATACTAACTAAGTATCATATATAAGTTACTCGTTTCTGTCAAGGTCTGTTATAACTTATTATCGGTAAATACATACAGTTTGAAAGGATTAGGGGGAAATATTATGGACTTACCCTCGATTTTACATACAACTTATATGAGAACAACTTAGGGTTATGTTAGATAATGAGGTGTGGCTCGGTAGAAAGTATATAGAGATTCACCTCTCCACTTTACACTTCGTTATTATTTTTATAGTCAACTTAGTGGACACCGTTAAAATGAGCAGATGATATGATATAATTTAGTTACCTGAAATGAGTTTAGGGTAGATGAGAAATCGGGGGTCGTTTATGAAAAGTGGGATATTGATCTTCGGACATGCAGGATATGCTGGTAAATATCCAGAAAATACTCTTGTAGCTTGTGAAAAAGCATTTGCAGATGGAGCAGATGGTATAGAATTCGATATCAGACTTACGAAAGACAACAAAGTTGTTCTGATCCATGACGATGAAATATCAAGAGTATCTGACGGAAAAGGAAAAGTTAAAGACCTCACCTTAGAAGAATTGAGAAAGTTCAACTTCGCGATTCACAGTAAAAACATCGAGTTCGCTGCTATTCCCACCCTTGAAGATGTCTTAAAGATATTGCCTCCTCATGCCTGGATAAACGTGGAGTTTAAAGAAGTAGCAGTAGTAAAACCAGCTCTTGCTTTATTACAAGGAATGGATCCGGAACGGGTGATCCTTTCGAGTTTCATACTCGAGGCAATTGAGGTATCTAAAGTCATAGCTCCTCAATACAAACGGGGTGTGTTGTTCAGTGAAGAATATAAGGACTTATTTGAAGAAGATGTGATCATGAATAAACTCGAGAAATATGAGCCATATTCATTCCATTTGCCTATTCAAAGTCTTAAAATGTTTCCAAAAGAAAGGATATTGACATTCCTGGATAATGTAAGGAAGAAGGGAATAAGAGTGATCTTTTGGACTTGTGACGATGAGGAGGATGTCGACGAGATCGCATCTCATATCGATGGAATCATAACAAATGAAGTGGAAAGGATGGTAAAACATCTAAGGTTGCATGCTGAATAACCATACACTCAAAGGAGCAATAAAGGTTTTAAGAGATGGTGGGGTCATTATCTTTCCGACTGAAACCGTTTACGGTATTGGAGCAATGCCCTTTGAAGAAGCTGCCATCAAAAGGATATACGATATGAAAAGACGTTCTTTAGCCTTACCTCTTACACTTCATATCTCTTCTTTTGAATCCATATGGCAACACGCCGATATTCCTTCCAGCCGTGTGAGAGAATTCTTGACCAAGGTCTTACCGGGTCCGGTAACGATCATCTTACCTCGTTCTGCTTCTTCTCCATTTTATCCCAAATTGAGGACCATAGGCTTCAGACTCCCTGCCGATGATATCGCTGTTAAGATCATAGACGGCGTCGGAGGTGTAGTACTCGCAACGAGCGTTAACATATCAGGGACCCCACCAACTGCAGATCTAAAAGATGCCCCTATAGAGATATTGAATTCTGTAGATTATATCGTGGATACGGGACCAACAAGATACAAAGCTCCTTCTACTATATGTGACCTATCTACCGGAATGTTGAATATAACGAGAAAGGGTGCTATGGAGGCAAAAGAACTGTTCGAAATATGGGGTGATGTGGTAAAATAGATGAGCAAATGTAACAGATGTAGGTGAAGGCGGTGTTCGAATGGGAAAGGGTTTTATGAGAGGCATAACAGGGTTTGCAGCGAGGAGACCAGTAACCATCTTCATGTTGCTTTCTGTCGTGATATTGTTGGGTGGAATAGCCTTGCACAACATGAGAGAAGAACTGTTACCGAATATCGAGGTGCCGTATGTAGTTATCGTTACGCCATATATGGGAGCTGCTCCTGAAGAGGTTGAGGACCTTGTAACCAACAAGATAGAGAGTGCCATTCAATTGGTAAACGGGATAAAATCTGTAAACTCCATGTCTTACGAAAATTTTTCTCTGATCATGATAGAATTCAATTGGGGAACTAATCTGGAATACGCCACTGCAAAGGTAAAACAAGCCATTGATACATTCAGTTCTCTCCTTCCCCAAGGTGTTAATCCTATAGTAGTTCAATTCAACCCTGCCATCTTACCTTTGTATATATTAAGTATCTCTTCAGAAGATAAGAATGCCCTTAGGACGGCGATCCCTATAGTAGAAAGTGCACTGAGGAAAGTTCCTGGTGTGGCAAACCTGGAAGAGATGGGTAATGAACAGCGTATTATAAGGGTCTTGTTGGATAATAAGCGATTGAAACAGTTCAAGTTAGGTGCCGATACAGTTGTTAATGCTTTATCTATGTATGGTGCAAAATGGCCAGTAGGTGATGTACGGACAGGTAAATTGTCTTATCCTGTCTCTGTCGACCTACGGCTTCACTCCATAGAAGAACTGAAAAATCTCATAGTTGGTGTTAAGGGTCTTGGTAATCTGGGAGGTCTTCTATCCGCTTCTAATGGCATGGGAGGTCTTCCATCTGGTGCTCAGATGCCTTCCTTAGGTTCTTTAAACTTCTCTTCTCTGTTAAAGGGTAAGATTCCAATACCGGTTAGATTGAAACAGGTTGCAGAGGTTGAGGATACGTGCTTAGTACCTCGTGG
>WFSK01000131.1 GCA_015486095.1 Thermotogae bacterium | reverse complement strand
CTTTCTATTGATATATCTGGGTTGTCGTGGAAAGAGGGTAAACGAAAATGGAGCCAAAACTGCAGAATCTCTGGGAGGATTGATCTTCGTAATAACCGGATTACTCGGTTTGATCTTCGGTGGATATTTCCTTTTGACCTTCTTACCAAAGGGAATGGTAAGGACGTTGTTCAGTGCGGGGATAATCCCGATCATTAATATTGCCATTGGATTTAAGGTTGGTTCGGAATTGGCTGCCATCATCGATAACATGTTGGAGGAAGGCAAATGAACGTATTATACGATTACATGTATTACATAGGTGCCTTTGGACTCATATTCATAGGACTCTATATCATCCTGGTTAAGCATAATCTCATAAGGATCATCATGGGACTCAACATCGTAGACACCGGTGTTAATCTCTTTCTCATCTCTATTGGATATGTTAAAGGTGGAACTGCTCCCATATTCTCACGACCCGGTATAAAGGCTGGTAGCATGGTCGATCCTGTCCCCCAGGCGTTGGTACTCACCGCCATCGTTATTGGTGTAGCAGTTCTGGCTTTGGCTCTTTCTTTAGCCATCAGGTTGTATCAGCACTATAAAACCCTCGATCTTCGGAAGATAAGGAGGATGAAATGGTGATAAATCCTGTGCTACTGATCGCAGTTCCTTTGGGATTGGCGTTCTCTACGATCTTGTTTGGATTCGTCTCCAAAAGTATAGCGAAATATATTCCTTTAGTTGGAACGCTGTTCAATTTGATCATCTCCTTATACTTGCTACCGGATGTGCTGAGGAAACCCATAGTCGTTTCCATAGGAGGCTTTCGACCGCCTTTTTGCATCAATCTGGTTGCTGGTCCTGTGGGAATCTTGTTTTCTATTGCCATTTCTTTAGTGGGTTTTTTGGTTTCTATCTACGCTTTAGACTATGTAAGAGAGGGTGCTGTGGAGAGATATCATATGCTTTATCTTTTACTCCTTACAGGTGCAACGGGGGTTGTACTCACGGGGGACATATTCAATCTCTTCGTATTCTACGAGATACTCTGCATCTCTTCTTACGCCCTGGTAGCCTACTCGGGAGATAGCCCGGGTATCGAATCTGCCGTAAAATATCTAATTCAGGGTTCTATCGGTACGAGTCTCGTCCTCCTGGCTATCGGCATGCTTTATGGTCTGTTTGGAACACTCAACATGGCTGATATCGCGAGGAATATAGATGCGATCGGTTTGAAATCGGTCTTCGTTCCCCTGGCTCTGTTGGTCACCGGACTGGGTGTAGAGGCGGCGATCTTTCCACTGAATGCATGGTTGCCGGATGCCCATTCTTCTGCACCATCCTCTATCAGTGCCATTCTATCGGGTATAGCCATTATGATCGGTGTTTACGCGGAAACCAGGGTTATATTTACTATATTCGGTGAACGAAGCATCCTTCCATTCCTCGTTCTTTTAGGCATCATTACGCTCTTTATAGGTGAGATGTCTGCCTTCAGTCAGAACAATATAAAGAGAATGCTCGCATATTCTAGTATAGGCCAGATAGGATTGATAATCTTCGCCTTCGGGATAGGTAATTCTTACGGTGTGGCGGGTGGATTATTCCAGATCGTAACCCATGCTCTGGGAAAGTCTCTGCTCTTTCTGGCAGCAGGATACATGATATACCGCACCGGTTCTATGGAAATATCATCTCTGAAAGGTATGGGGAAGAAGATGCCATTCACCTCTTTTGCCTTTACAGTTGGAGCGTTTTCGCTCGTGGGTTTACCACCCTTTGCGGGATTTCCGAGTAAATTATCGATCGTTCGCGCAGCCCTGGCAAGGCGAGAAGATCTGTTTACTACATTCATTATTCTGGCCTTATTCGCTACGGTGATCGAAGGGGCGTACTTCTTCCGTGTGGTGCAGACCATATACTTTAAAGGAAAAGAAGAGGATGCCAACTCGAAGAAGAAAGAAGCCCCTGTTAGTGCATTGATTCCAATGCTGGTTTTGGTAATATTGATATTGTTCGTGGGATTGTATCCGAAGTCCGTAACGAATATTTTGAATTCGGCTGCTTCGGAGTTCCTAAACAGGATGAATTATATTAAGGGAGTGTTGGGATGATCTTAGAAGTATTGCTTATAATTGCATTCGGTGGTGCGTTACTGACGTACTTTTTGGGTAAGATTTCTTCTTTATTGCGAGATACTTTTGCGGTAGTGCTTTCTTTAGTACTTGTGGTCTTGGTTGTTTTTCTCTACGGCAAAGCGGAAAAGGAGGTCTTTTATTTAGGGTTTCTGAACATTCCTCTTGTTTTGAGAGCCAATATCTTTTCCTGGTTCTTTGCCATTGCAATATCATCCTTAGGCGCCCTTTCAGCTATCTTCTCCCTAAATTATATGAGGGGAAAGGAAGGACTTAACTTCTACTACACGATGCTTCTTCTTGTGAATGCAGCTATGCTGGGAATAGTGTCTGCTGGAGACCTCGTTTCTTTCTACATCTTTTGGGAGATAATGTCCTGGAGCACATTCCTGCTCATAAGCTATAATCGAGGACGCGCTTTAGCAGCTGGGCTGAAGTATATAGTTATGTCTATTGTAGGTTCTATAGCATATCTTGTGGGCATGCTTTCCCTTTATGTGAGCTACGGTACGTTTGACATATCAAAAGTGGCATCCCACCTGGCCGTGGCATCGCATGGATATATCCTTTTCATTCTGATACTTTTCGGGATCACTTTTGCCATCAAGAACGCAG
>WFSK01000130.1 GCA_015486095.1 Thermotogae bacterium | reverse complement strand
TTTCATAACCGCTCGATATGCACTCTTACGTCCCTCATCGAGTGCCTCGATGAAATCTCTTACCATCAAGCTCTTCTTATCTCTAATAGAATTGATAAACCCATGAAATATTTGGGAAAGAATGACACCAGAATTTCCTCTTGCACCCATCAAAGTACCGATCTTTATAGCATCTGCAACCTCTGTTAGATCATCGGTATTTAATCCATTCAGTCTTTTAACAGCTTCTATCATTGCCATAGCCATATTAGTCCCTGTATCACCATCCGGTACAGGAAACACGTTGAGCATATTCAATTCTTCTTTATGTGCGAGTAATACTTCAGCGGATTTCTCGAAATAAAGCTTTAATTCCTTCCCAGTTATCTCTTTTATCACCTATGAATCCCTTCAATCGATTCTCAATCCTACTACGTAAACATCTATCTTCTTTACATGTATACCCAATAGTTCTCTCAGTTTATAAGAAACAGAATGGATAACATTCTTAGCCACTTCATGCAACTTCGAACCATATTCCATCTCAACATATAGCTCTACCTTCATCGATTCTTCATCGTCATTCATTTCTACGAGTTTTATCCCCTGCTCGATGTCATTATCAGGCTTTAACAATCGCTTTAAGAAAGCACTTGCATCCGCAGGTTCCATCTTAACTATCCCATACGTTTCCAGAAGAATACTCACTATAGTAGATATTATTGCCTTCCTATCGATCTCTACTGTACCGTGTTCCATCTGGAATTTCATATCTCTCACCTCGATATTTTCTGATCTTTCTGAGTATACCATCTTTTGTCAAACCTGTGATATCTAACAATTCATCCCTATCCCCATGGGTTATGAAATCATCGGGTATCCCCAACCTTACCATTTTTATTTTCGTGTTATTATCCACTACATATTCTGCTATTCCAGAACCAAAGCCTCCCTTTAAAACATTTTCTTCCACCGTTATAACGATCCGAAATCTCTCTAAATTCCTTTTAAGGAAATCCCTATCCAGTGGTTTTATAACCCTTGCATTTACCACTTCTACTTCTATTCCCTCCTTTATTTTGAGTTCTTCAGCAGCCTTTACCGCTTCTTTAACCATCGAGCCACATGCCAATATACATATATCCTTTCCTTCCCTTATCACTTCCCATCGCATCGGATCTATCGGCGATATATTAGAAAGTTTAAATGCATTTTCTGGATCCTGCACCCATTCCTTTTCTCTCGGATATCTTATCGCCATTGGACCTTCTCCCTTCTCTACCATCCATTTCAACATCGATGCAAATTCCCGGAGGTTTGATGGAGCAAAGATCCTCATGTTCGGTATCATTCTGAGATACGTTATATCGAATACTCCATGATGGGTTGGACCATCTCTACCAACTATACCTGCTCGATCTATGGCAAAGATCACACCCAAATTCTGAAGAGCAATATCATGGATGATCTGATCTACTGCCCTCTGTAAAAAGGTCGAATAAATCGCCACAAAAACCTTGAATCCTCTTGCCGCCAATGCCCCCCCAAAGGTAACACAAGTAGGTTCAGTCATACCGAGATCAAAAAATCTATCGGGAAAGGATTCCCTAAACGGAACCAAACCTGTTCCATCTGGCATGGCAGCAGTTATCGCAATTATTCTCTTATCTCTTCTGGCGAGTTCAACTAAGGTCTTCCCAAAGGCATCGCTATAAGAGACGAAGTGTCTTTTGACTTCGCGAATCTCTCCGTTCTTCACATCGAAATTACCGATTCCGTGATATTTGGTTGGATTTTCTTCCGCCCATTTATATCCTTTTCCCTTTTTCGTTATCACGTGCACGAGTATAGGCTCTTTTATTTCTTTGACTCTCTTGAAAAACGATATCATCTTTTCAAGATCATGTCCATCTATAGGTCCAAAGTACCTGAACCCCAGGTCTTCGAAGAAGGAACCTTTAAGAAGTAACTTCTTTATGGCACTTTTTGTGCGATCTATAAAACCTATAGTCCTCTCACCACCTGGTAATGCAGATAAGAGATACCTGATCATCTTTTTGAGTCGGAGGTATTGAGGTAAAACTCTTATATTCGTTAGATACCTCGATATAGCACCAACGCTTTTGGCAATAGACATAGAATTATCGTTTAACACTATCATTACATCCTCTTTACCACTTACACCTAACTGGTTCAGAGCCTCTAATGCCATACCACCGGCTAATGCCCCGTCACCTATGATCATCACGAGCTTTCCATCTTCTCTTAAGAGGTCTCTTGCAACCGCAAAGCCATAGCCCGCGGCTATCGATGTGCTCGCGTGTCCAGCGCCAAACACATCGAATTTGCTCTCCTTTCGAGAGGCAAAACCAGATAGACCATTCAAATCACGAATGGTTCTGAGTTCCTTTGCTCTACCTGTAAGGATCTTATGAGTATAACACTGGTGTGAAACATCCCATATGAATAGATCTTTTTCCAGATCGAAGACTTTGTAGAGTGCTAGAGTTAATTCCACAACACCTAAATTTGAAGCAAGATGCCCTTCCTTACCGGATACCACCTCAATTATGTATTGTCTTATCTCTTTCGCCATTCGTTTTAAAGAATCTACATCCAACAGTTTGACCTTTTTATATAGATCCGTATCTTCACGTATGTTCCATCTCATCCTTCTCACCTTCCGTATCCTTAAGCGTTTCCATGACCTCTGTTACCTTCACTTTCGATTCTTCTATGAGTTTTTTGCATTCCTTATATAAGTTTACCCCTTGTTGAAATAGATTAACCGATTCCTCCAGATCAGTATCCCCTCTTTCCAGTTTATTCAAGATCTCATTCAGCTCTTTAACGTAATCTTCAAAGGACTTCTTCTCTATCATACCACTTCTCCTTCACTTCGGAATCGAAATGTCCGTCATAAAATCCGACGTTCACAATCTCTCCCACCTGTACAGCTCTCACAGTAGATATTATCCTTCCGGATGAATCTCTTACCAATGCATATCCTCTTTTCATTACATTACCCGGTTTTAGGGCTTCTAACTCCATTTCTACTTTTTCCATCAAACCGATCCTCTTCTTCAATCCATTATCCATTGCCTTTATCAATCTATTTTTAAGGTATGTAATAGTCGTCTCTACTGTGCTGAGACGATGATATGGAGAAGCAGAAGTCAATCTAAAGCTGTATGTCGATACCAGATTACCTTTCATCGAGAGCACATTCACAATGGCTTTTTCTAATCTCCGCATATGCTCATTTAATATCTCTTGCCTATGCTTTAAGGTTAGCATTGGATCGAATCTCCTGATCTTATCGAAAAGTCCATCGATATATTGCTCAAGTGCGGCTATACGTTGTTCCATCACATTGTTTATAGCATTCATTTTCATATCCAGCATCCCTATCAATTCTGTTCTCTTAGGTGTTACACACTCTGCCGCTTCCGTTGGAGTGTGGCATCGTTTATCGGCAACGAGATCCGAAAGTGTTATATCTGTTTCATGCCCTATCCCTGTGACTACTGGAATCTTAGAAGATGCTATGGCTTTAACAACGATCTCCTCATTAAATGGCCATAAGTCCTCGATAGACCCACCTCCTCTGGCAACTATGAGCACATCCAAATTCCCATAGACATTTGCTCTCCTAATAGCATTTGCTATCTCGTATTTCGCTCTCTCTCCCTGAACGGAGGTATGAAAGAGATAAACCCTTGCACCCGAACCACGCTCTCTTAAAGATTTCAATATATCCTGAAATGCTGCGGCGTCCCTTGAAGTTATAACCCCTATATTTTTAGGCATAGATGGTATGGGCAACTTCCTTTCTGCCGCAAAGATACCCTCGGCTTCCAAACGCCTTTTTAAGATTTCGAATCTCTCATAAAGCTCACCTACAGTACTCTTCTTTTGCATCCTCTTTACATACAATTGATATACCCCTCTTTTTGCATATACTCTGATGTCTCCTTCAACGTCTACCAGCATACCATCGTCGTAGATATCCTTTACATACGGTCCCATACCGAAATATACACAAGATATATAAGCCTTATCATCTTTAAGACCGAAATAGATATGCGGTTCTCTTACACTCCAACCACTTATTTCGCCCCTCACTCGCACACCTTTTAGAGCCTTATCCGAGTCTATCAACTGTGATATGCGATTTGTAACCTGAGAAACGGTAAAGAAATCAGGCATGATCCCTCATCTCTGCTGCTTTTATGAGATTCTCGAAGAGGATAGCAACCGTAACCGGTCCAACACCCCCTGGTACTGGTGTTATCTTCGATGCTATATCCTTAACCTCTTCGTAATTCACATCTCCCACCAACTTGCCATTTTCTGAGTTCATACCAACATCCACGACTACACCACCTTTCTTCACCATAGAAGCGTCTACGAATCGAGCGATCCCGACAGAAGATACCAATATATCTGCTTCTCTCGAAATGGAAGTGATGTCCTCAGTTCGAGAATGACATATAGTTACAGTGGCATTGCGATTCAAAAACATCAAAGAGAGAGGCTTACCAACAGAAATACTTCTCCCCAAGACCACAACCCTCCTGGATTCCAATCTCACATCGTAATATTCGAGCAGTCTTATAACCGCCTCTGCAGTACAAGGTATAAAGAGTTCTTCGTTAACGAGAAGCCTTGCCAGATTATAAGGAGTTAATCCCTCGATATCTTTGTATGGCGATAAGACACGAATTGCCTCTATTATATCCACCGTTTTAGGAAGAGGCCTCTGAATAAGCACACCATGGATACTTTCATCCTCGTTTAGCTTTTCCAATTCCTCTTTTAGGTCTGCTGTGCTTTCTAAATTCTTGTATATAGCAAAACATTCACATCCATATCTTTCAAACTTTCTCTTTATAGATTCGAAATACCTTATCGAAGGTTCGTCGTTCATAGCTCTTATAACAGCGATCTTAGGGACAATTCCTCTTTTGGATAGAGCTCTTATTATGGGTATCTGCTTTTCAAATATCATATCTGCCAGAGGTTTTCCTCTGAGTTTCATCATCGCACCTCACAGAAGAAATTTCTCTTTGGGACACTTAGACTTCGCAATTCTATCCAGTATTCCATTAACAAATTTTCCACTATTTTCGGTTCCATATCTCTTGGCTATCTCTACCATCTCATTCAGGGTTACCTGGATCGGAATGTTATCTGCATAAAGCAATTCATAAGTACCCATTCTAAGAATATTCCTATCTACTATGCTCAACCTCTCTAATCTCCAGTTGAGCAGGAATTCGTTTATCAACGCATCTATTTCTTTTTCTGCCTTAACAAGCTCCTTGACATACTTTCTGCCAAGCTGGATAAGATCGGGCCTCAATTTGACGAATTCTATACTGTAATCGTAGAGTTCAGAGATATCTTCATCTTTTGAAAACTCATGTTGATAAAGTGTTTGAAGGACCGCTTCCCGCATCCTTCTCATACCCATTCTTATCACCCATCTGTTCTGTCTCCCCTAATATATCCTTTACGTAAAGATTGATCTTTAATCCTGTGATATTGAAATTATCGTTCAGTTCATGGGATATATCAGTTACCAACTTACCGATCTTATCAGAAAAGGTACTACCAGGCTTCACTTTTACATATAAGCTTAAAACTGGTGCCCCATTCACAGAACCGAATTCTACCTTATGAATCTTCAACCAATCATATGTTCTGACTTTCAGCATCACGTGTTTGGATAAAGCGGATTTTGATAATCTATATTCTCCATTGTCCAAACTCTTTCCAGAAATGTATTGCTCAGTTGCAGACAAGTAAAAGATGTAAAAGAAAAGTAATACTCCGATGCCCACGAATACAGCCCTCAAGAATACGTGATAAATATCTTCAGAGGTGAAAAAGGAATTGAATATCTGAGCTATCCCTTTTCCGTCTACCAAACCCATTATCCCCGAGCTTGTCAGGATCAGGGCAACGGTTAACAATATTCCGATCAAAAAATATTTCATCAATGAGCCTCCTTTATTTATTCTTCTTCCTCCTTTTTCTCCTCTTCCTCCTCCTTTTCTGAGACAATATCTCTAACATATACATCAACATGAGTTACATTCTCACCCGTATAGGTGTATACTTCTTCCATTATACGTTTCTGAATCGCTCTTGCAACCTCTCTAACCTTTTGTCCATAGAAGATCTTAACTTCTACTTTGAATGCTATACCCTCTTCTTCTCGTTCCAGCTTGATATCTTTTTTCAACCTCTTCAAATTTTTCTTAGATGGAATCACTATTCCATCCACTTTTGTAAGAGCTGTACAAGCTATATCGATCAAGACCTCATCTGAAACATGTACCTCCCCTATAGTTTCTTCTGGATATTCTTCTCTTTCATCATCGCTCATCACTTCTTTTCCCTCCTCACATTCATTTTTACTTAATTAAACGCGTGCCACATAACTTCCATCTCTTGTATCTACTTTTATTATATCACCTTCTTTTATAAACATAGGAACTTTCGTCTTCAAACCCGTTTCAAGCGTTGCCGGCTTAAGACCTGCGGAAACGGTATCTCCTTTGAAGTTAGGAGGGGTCTCTATAACTTTCAGACTAACAGTGGTCGGTAAACGTAAGGATAAAGGTCTTCCTTTATACATTGAGATATCCACTTCGAGATTGTCTAAAAGATAGTATTTGTTATCTCCGATCTCTTCCTCACTCAAGTTTATCTGCTCGTAATTATCGATCAACATAAAGTAATAATTCAATCCATCGTTATATAGATATTGAGCGTGTTTCCATTCTACTTCTGCTTCTTCAAGCCTTTCTCCTGCCCTAAACGTTACTTCCTTGATAAGATCGGTATCGAGTGCCTTCAACTTCGTCCTCACAACTGCTCCGCCCCTACCCATTTTGAGATGATCATAATCTACAACACTGTAAAGATGACCATCTACGATCACGATCATGCCCTTTTTTAGGTTGTTAACATCTACCAAGTTCACTCACCTCACTGATCAAAATATCATCAAATCTCTTGGCAAGCTTGAAAGACATTTACTTCCTTTCTCCGTCAATAAAACATCATCTTCTATTCTTATACCAAATTCTCCCTCGATATATATACCTGGTTCTATCGTCACCACGCTGCCCGAAGGTAAGATATCTTCGTTAGAAGCACTGACTATTGGACCTTCGTGAACTTCCAGACCTATACTATGTCCCAGGCTATGTCCAAAATTCTCTCCATATCCAGCCTCATCTATTATCTTCCTCGCGATGGTATCCAGCTCTTTAGCAAGCATCCCAGCTCTTGCTGCCTCACAAGCTGTCTGCTGGGCAGTTCTAACTATTTCATAGACTTCTTTCGCCTTATCCGATACTTTTCCTACACCGATGGTTCGAGTTAAATCTGAATTATATCCATCTACCTTTGCGCCAAAATCCACAACTATTAGATCTCCTTCCTCGATATTCTTTTCGGAAGCCTTTCCATGAGGAAGTGCGCTTCGCCAGCCAGACGCAATTATCGTATCGAATGCAGGACGCTCAGCGCCTCTCTTTTTCATCTCAAACTCCAATATGGCAGCCAATTCACGTTCTTTTATACCTACTTTAACATAATTCAGCATCTCATTGAACGCATCTTGAGCTACCTTTATTGCCACTTCTATCTTGCTTACTTCCTCCTGAGTCTTGATCTTCCTCAAATCTGTTATGAGCTCATCTCCCGGCAGTAGTTCTGCTCCATCAGCGATCTCCTTCAATTTTTCATAATTCTTATAAGATAACCTACTACCTTCGAAGCTAACCTTCTCAGGTTTAACATCATCCAGGATCTTCTTTATCATCTCCCAGGTCTTCTTCTTACCGAGTTCAACCATCGTAATACTCGGAAATAATTCTTTCCTTGCCTGCGCATAATACCTGGAATCCACTATCAAATAGGCTTTATCTCTACTTATCAAGGACACACCATCTTCTCCTTTAAAACCCGTTACATAGAATAAACTGGGGGTACAACCTTCCCTATCGTAGATTATCAATAAATCTATTCCCTTTTCTTCCATCTTCTCTCTTATCTTATCGAGAACCATAGCTTCTCCTCCTTTATTCTTTAATTATATCAGGTATCTAAAATACACGTACAAATTCGATATCAGGATACTCATTATCATCAACGGAAACCCAACCTTAAAGAATTCTACAAATGTGATCTTCCTCTTACAATATGTAAAAATAGCAGCAGTAGCAACTACATTTGCTGATGCTCCTATAATCGTACCATTTCCTCCAAGACAAGCTCCCAAAGATAGTGACCACCAGAGTGGATGAAGATTATGAAATGGAAGAGAAGATATCACAGGTATCATTATCGCGGTATAAGGTATGTTATCCACAAAGGCAGAGATAAAAGCAGATCCCCACAGAATAGATGTGCTTGCCATAAGGTAACTTCCTCGAGAAAACGAAATGATAAATTTAGACAGGCTCTCGAGCACACCGGTTGATTGTAGCCCACCTACCATAATGAATAACCCTGTGAAGAAAAGGATCGTTTCCCATTCCACATCTTTAACCACATCTATAAATGATACACCGGATATCATAACTAAGAGAGAAGATGCCCCAAGGGCTATAGTTGCCAATTCGATATCGACTACGTGGTGTATCATGAACATAAATATCGTAAAAGATAATATGATAACGGATTTTATAAGCATCGGTTTACTCGTTATCGCCTCAGAAGGAATGAATTGCAACTTCCTTTCCTTCACCTCTTCGGATAACACCAGTTTTTTTCTGTAGATGAGTAACAGCAACCCGACGATAATAATAAAGGATATCATAGTTGCTGGAAAGACATTTAATATAAAATCCATAAAAGATAACCTCGCTTGGGATGCGATCATTATATTAGGTGGATCTCCCACCGCTGTTGCCGTACCACCTATATTCGAACTTATGATCCCCGCTATTACGAAGGGAGCGGGGTCGAGCTTGAGTGTATCGGATATGGCAAGGATCACCGGTATGAGAAGCAAGATAGTCGTTACGTTATCTAAAAAAGCAGATGTTATAGCAATGACTGCAGATAAAACGACAAGAATTACTTTGGGATTCTTACCCGTGAGTTTAACCGCTTCTATGGCTATGTATTGAAACAAACCCGATCTCTTGATCGTGGCTGCTAAGACCATCATACCTATGAGTAGATATATGGTGTTTAGATCGAGATATTCAAACGCCGCCTTTTGGTTTGGGATTATCTTGAAGGCTATTATTGCAGATGCGCTAAGCAAAACAATAGATGCACGAGAAAATTTGTCCGTTATTATTAAGGCATAGGATATCACAAAGAGTATCACAGTTATTATCATATCAATTGCCATCATTACCACTCCTCCAACAGGTTGCGATAGCCAGAATGAACTTTATAATTATATCACTTAGGTAACGGATGAAAGAAATGGCTCTATGTCAAACTGTGTTGATGAAAATCTAAACAATTCGGTAGGAGGTATATCTCGATGTGCGTCGTTGTGTAAGTGATGATGTTGCTCGACTTCACTATTTCTTTTTAGCAACCTCTATCATTGTTGAGAGGCTGTTGTGAGAATCATATAGCAAATGAGGTAGGGGACATATCTTGATGTGGAAATGTTGTGAACGGTTGCGAAGATAGAGGAAGGTAGCATATTGGCGAGAAACAGGATGTTTTGAGTGCATCGGCATTTAAGGAAGAATGCTCGATGCTGACCAATATGCTACTGACAGAAGCGAGCAACCGTTCACAACACTTCCACATCAAAATATGTCCTCTACCTCATTTGCTATATGAGTCTCACAACAGCCTCTCAACAACGATATGTCTTTCGAAAAGAAAGAAATAGTGAAGTCGAGCAACATGTCCGTTCACACTAACGATGCACATCGAGATATACCTCCTACCGAATCGTTGAAGGAGAGAAAGGTCTTGTTTAGATTTCCATCAACACAGTTTGACATAGAGCCCATGCGATTCGCTATATTTTGACAAATGAACTATTATGATATAATACGTTGTGAGTTTATTGACAAATATAGGAGGTGTATTTCACAGCAAATGGGGAAAATATTGATGTTAGCGGATTTCATCTTAGGTGCAGAACCGTCACCGGGAGCTCCAACATCTGGTGGGAAAACTTCTGCAGGTGGTAGTAGTTTCAGCATGCTTTTGATCTACGTTCTTTTGATAGGAGTGATCTTCTATTTTTTCCTGATCCTACCACAAAAGAGAAGAGACAAAAGGTTTGGAGAAATGCTGAAGAGATTAAAAAAGGGTGATAAGATCGTTACTCTTGGTGGGATCTATGGTAAAGTAACACAGATCAAAGACAACACGGTAAGGATAAACATAGCCCAAAATGTCGAAGTGGAGATCAGTAAAAAAGCGATAAGTTCTATTATTTCTTCCTCGTCAAAAGAGAAAAAATAAATAAATATCTATAGAAGAAGGGAGTGATGGGTACTCAGCCGTATGATGGCTGGGTGATTAGATATGAGGTCAGAACAAATTAGGGTATTGATTGTTGTAGCAATTATAGCCTTGTCGTTTATCTTCCTCCTCTATCCAGAGAAAGGAAGTGTGGGAAACTCCATCTTCAAGAATATCAAGTTAGGACTTGATATCAAAGGCGGTACGAGATTAGATTATCGGTTAGACTTATCATCGGTTGTTGGTCAAGATGTGAACACGCTGGCCGAAGATGTACGTACAGTTATTCGCCGAAGATTGGATACAGCAGGCTATACAGAAGCGATAGTGGGTAAAGTGGGATCTGGTGAAAAAACGAGGATAAGAGTAGAGATCCCGGGGATAACAGATCCCTCTGCAGCAGAAAGACTGATAGGGAAAAAGGCAAGGTTATATTTTGGAGAAATACTGGATCGAACGGTATCTCCAGAGAAACCAAAGCCAAAATATGGTTTTAAGTATGAAGGTGCTAAATGGCTTAAGGTCCGAAATCAGGAAAACACCTGGTATCTAATCCGAGAAGATATACATATAGGGTCGAGAAGTGTAAGATTAGGCGGAGAACACGTGATAGATGCGAGACCTTCTGTAGATACACAGCGTGGCGGTTATAAAGTAGATATAAAATTCGATTCGGTGGGAAGAAAGATATTCGCCGATATAACGAGAGATTTTGTGAACAAGCAACTTCCTATCATGCTCGATCAGGAAGTAATAGTTGCTCCTGTGGTTCAAGAACCCATATTGACTGGCAGTGCAGAAATAACGGGAAAATTCTCCTACGCCGATGCCAAAGAACTCGCCACACTGATAAAGAGCGGTAATCTACCTGTGAATCTGATAAAAGTTGAGGAAAGGACTATGGGGCCTACCCTCGGTAAAGATATAATAAGCAGGAGCTTGAAAGCAGGTATAGCCGGATTAGTTCTCGTCCTCATCTACATGGTGTTGTTCTACAGAAGTATGGGGGTAGTCGCAGATATTGCCCTTCTCTACAACGCTATTCTGTTATTCGGTGCACTCGCATTCTTCAGGTCTATACTAACCCTGCCAGGTATAGCTGGAATAATTCTAACCATAGGAACCACTGTAGATGGAAATATAATAATATTTGAACGTATAAAAGAAGAGATGAGAGCAGGTAAGACTGTAAGGGCATCCATAAGGGCAGGTTTTAGTAAGGCAACAACGACCATAGTCGATGCCAATCTAACTACTATATTAGCCGCATTCGTTCTATACTACTTTGGTACAGGTCCTATAAAGGGATTCGCCATAACTTTGACCATAGGTGTGATAGGTTCTATGTTTACTTCTTTGGTAGTCAGTAGATCTATGCTCGAAGCTCTCTCACCGTTCATGAAAAACAAGTATGTAACGGCAGAAGAAAAAGGTGCATAACGGAGGGGAAATTATGAAAAAAGATGATAGGGACAAAAAGAAAGAAAATAATAAAAAGATCGAAAAAACTGAAAGAAGAACTATTAACGGAAGGCCTTTTATAGATTTCGTAGGACACCGTAAGTTCTTCATAAGCCTTTCTCTCACCTTAATAGCCATATCTATAATCTTTTTCTTCGTGAGAGGATTCAACTTAGGTATAGACTTTAAAGGTGGTACTGAGGTAATAGTTCAAACAGATCGACTTCCAAATAAGGTTGTGAGTATCGCGGAAATCAGGAATGCTATAACATCTATAAAATCGGAGTACAAACATGCCAAAATAACAGAATTAAAACCTCTTGCAGGAGGTAAGTCCAACGTGCAGAGATTTTCTATAATAGTTAGAGATGTTTTATCCAATGTGGAT
This sequence comes from Thermotogae bacterium, assembly GCA_015486095.1. Taxonomy (GTDB): domain Bacteria; phylum Thermotogota; class Thermotogae; order B3-G13; family B3-G13; genus B3-G13. Next base: position 4,316 of record WFSK01000130.1, on the reverse strand, counting down.
CAGAAGAATATATTTGAAAAAAACATCATAAACGTCTTTAAATCCAAGATATCGCCAAAGCTTAATCCAACCATCGAAGGATTCAACATAGTGGGAGGTTTTGCTGCTGCCGAACTCAAAAAATCTGCCTTTTGGGCTGCACTCATCGGTACTATCTTACTCCTGATATACATAACCGTTAGATTCGAGTTCATATTCGGTGTCGGTGCTATTCTCGCTTTAATACATGATGCTCTCATAACACTCGGTATATTCTCTATATTTTACATAGAAGTCAACAGTCCCATAATAGCGGCGATATTAACCTTAATGGGTTATTCGTTGAATGATACGATCGTCGTCTTCGTGAGGATCAGAGAGAATATGCATCGGATGAGGGGTAAACCATATGGAGAAATAATAAATCTCAGTATAAATCAGGTGCTCTCGAGGACGATAAACACATCCTTTACCACATTCTTAACAGTATTCGTTTTATTGTTATTCGCTGGATCGGTATTGAAACCATTTGCACTCGCTCTTACAATAGGTGTCGTAGTCGGTACATATTCTTCTATATACATAGCCAGTCCTATACTACTGGGATGGTTGGAGAGAGCCAGAGTTAGACATGTAAGGAGATGAGTAAAATGAACGAGGGTAATCTACGCTGGGCTGGAAATATGCATTTTCTATACATAAGTGACAGTGGGCATGAATGCCATTACGATACTGAACCAAGGGTGGGAGGTAATGATACAGCCATTCGTCCTGTTGAAAGCGTGATCGGAGGGATGATGAGCTGTACTGCGATGGACGTTATATCTATCCTCAGGAAGATGGGTGTAAGATTCGATGAATACTGGATGAAAGCCTGGTATGAGCTCACTCCCCAATATCCGAAGATGATAGAAAAGGTTCATTTAGAATATAACATAAAGGGAAATGATATAGATGAAGATAAGTTCAGGAAAGCGATAGAACTCTCACAGAACAAATACTGTATAGTTTCCACAACGTTAAGAAGAGCTGGGACCAAGATCACTTACGAGTATAAGATCCATGGGAGAGAAGAAGAATTGGAATTTGCCACGGAGAAGAATAGGTAGCAAAACTTGATAAGAGTCATTTTAAGAACTTTTCAAAATGCTTTTATGACAAAAGGGGTATAATGCTGTTCAATATAAAGAAAGACCCTAATAATTTATCGTTGTTCTTTATACTTGTATATGCCTTTATCTTTCTTCTCCTGGGCTTGCTTTACAACGACGCCTTCAGTACAATCATATTAGCATTTGGCGTAATCCTTTTGCTTGATCCGATAGTTGTCTTTTTTCAGAAAAGGCTGAATCGTATCGTAAGTATAGTACTGGCGTTCACCATAGTTACAGTTGGGTTGATACTCCTATTGTCTTTTTTGATACCGACGGTGACGAAGCAATTTTCTAACTTTTACAATTTTATGATCGACTTCTTTGAAAAGAAACAATGGGAAAGGTATTTTAAAAGACCACAAGATATACAGACTATGGAATCGATATTGAATTATATAACTCCAAAATTCTTCGAGCTCATTTCCAAGGCAATAACTTATGTTACGGTGAAGATACCCAATCTTTTATCTATGGCTTTTTACATAACATTGATATCCATATACGGTATGTATCATCTTCCTTCTTTTAGGTCAAAGGTAATATATTTATTTCCTCACTCCACACACGAGAAGATGAAACCATTTTTGGGGAAGCTCTATGCCCAGGTAAGAAGATATGTTGGTGCTCAGGTCGTGGTGGCGATGACCGTTGGAACACTGAGTGGTATAGGACTTTATCTAACAGGAATAGATTATGCTTTTCTATTAGGAGTATGGGCTGGGGTAACGAATTTAATCCCAGTCATAGGCGTAATACTTGCCGCTATACCGATGTTATTAGTTGGATTATCCATAGGGATAGGAGGAGTGTTCAAAGTTGTTTTACTCGTGGTCCTTATAAATACATTTGCCTTCATCTGGGAGTTAAAGATACTGGGTATAGCCGTTAGGATCAATGCAGTAGCAGTACTCGTAACGATATTGATCATGGGCAAGATCTTCGGGATAATAGGAGTGCTGATCTCAGTCCCTATGGTTTTATTCATAAAATTGCTTTGGATAGATTTCATATCTACGATCCTCAAGAGAAATTAAGACTATCCGAATCATAGATATCTCTTCGGTTTTAGGACCTCATCTATCTTACGAAACATATCTGGATGGGCTTTATAGGCTTCCAGAGTTATCACGGTAAAGAGTACATCTAAAACCAACATCTCCGGAATACGTGAACTCGTGAATTCCTCCATGTAAGGATCTCGTCGCACAGAGCTATACAGAACTATATCAGAAGCCTGAGTTATCGGTGAACCCATACCACTCGTTATCGAAACAGTAAATGCACCAGAATCCTTGGCTACCTGAAGTGACTTTACCGTATCCCTTATCGTTCCACTGTGAGAAATCGCGATAGCCATATCTTCTTTATCGAGCATAGCACCGACTATAACCTGCATATGAGGATCGGAATATGCACTCGTATAGATGCCGACCCTTGCAAAGCGTGCGGCTGCTTCTTCGGCGATCTTTCCAGAACTCCCGACACCAAGGAAGACCACTCGTCTCGATCGCAACATCCTCTCAGCAACATATTTCACATCTTCGGCTTTAAGGACCTCAGAGGTATCCCTTATCGCTTGTATATCATCATTTACCACTTTGATCAACACATCTTCTACCTTGTCGTCTACGTTTAGTGTCTTCGATACAATGGGACGTGGAGTTGCAAGTTCTCTTGCGAGACCTATTTTAAATTCCTGATACCCATTGAATCCCAGTTTTCTAACAACCCGATACACAGTGGTTTCACTGACATCCGCAAAATGAGCAAGTTCGGTGATAGTATAATGGATAACATCATCGGGACGTTCTAACAGATAATCAGCAACACGTTTCTCCGTCTCACTTAAAGACCTATACAGACCTCTTAACTTCGTTAAAATCAACCTTTATCACCTGCTGATCGAAATCTTCTTTTTCCCAAAACGATCATTCCCTGGTATTCAGAAAAATATTTTCATATTTAATAATATAATAAAAAATTATTTATCACAAACATCGAAGCCAACTTCCACGCATTACTATACGCATTTATCACCAGATACAGTTAAATATAACGTATTTTCAGACGAGCGCATCAGACATCACATTCCGAGCGAGCGTGGATCAAAGGCATCCCTTAATCCATCGCCCAATAAGTTAAAAGCGAGAACGGTAACGATTATGAAAAATCCAGGAAGTAGCAACCAGGGAGCGTGAGCTATCACATATGTATCTTGTGCCTGAGCAAGCATTAATCCCCAACTCGCTTGAGGTTCTCTAATCCCTAATCCTAAAAAGCTTAAACCAGCTTCACCCAATATGTATCCGGGAATACTCAAGGTCGCGGCTACGATGACATACGTTGTTGTATTCGGCAACACATGCCTCCAGATGATCCGTCTCTTTGGTAATCCGAGTGCTATTGCCGCTTCAACGAATTCTCTCTTCTTTATCGAGAGCACCATTCCCCTTATTACCCTTGACATGCCAGGCCAACCTATAAAGCTCAGTATGACTACTAACAACAGATATATTTCTGTTGACGGAATGTCCATTGGCAGGATCGCTCTCAACGTGATCAGAAGATAGAAGCCGGGGATCGACATGATTATCTCGGTCGTTCTCATCAAGACTTCATCCGTTATACCACCATAAAATCCAGATATACCCCCTAAGAATAAACCCAGGGAAAACGTTATGGCTACTCCCACCAAACCTATAGATAAAGATACTCTCGATCCATAGAGTATACGTGTAAAAACATCTCTTCCAAACTTATCGGAACCGAAGAGGTATACTCTAACATCATCGGATGTACCGAATAGATGAAGCGTCGAAGGTATAATGCCTAAAAAGCGATACTTCCATGAATGAACGAAGAATTTTACACCATATCTTTTAAATCCATAACTATCTACTTCGATCGTTGAACCCGGGATGGTATGAATGTTAAAATCATTTGTCATAACCTCAATGTCCTTCAGGATAAGGGTTTTCACGATCTTCTCTATCTTCAATCCTTTCAACTTGTAACCGTAGTTAAACGAATCCCTGTAGGCATCTATCGTATATCGATCTTCATGAACTTCGACAAGCCTTTTATCTGTAAGTATCCTTACTTCTTTCTTCAAGAGATCGTTGAGTGTCTTTATCCTATCAGAAAGTTCTATTTTCTTTCCACTTACTGTATAGGCATCTATCT
>WFSK01000129.1 GCA_015486095.1 Thermotogae bacterium | reverse complement strand
GATTTACACCTAAAACGTGGACTGCTTATCCTGAAACAGCTCTTTTTTCCCTTATATTTGGCTCCGTTTGGCTCTGGACAGGTTTTAGCATGATCCTGTATTCCGCGGGGTTAGAGACCATACCAAAAGACCTATATGAGGCGGCCCAGCTGGATGGGGCATCACGGATAAGGATGTTTTTTAATATAACGGTACCTCTTCTCAAACCTATCACCATCGTTGTTGTAACTATGACACTTTTATGGGAGTTGAAGATATTTGACATCGTATACGTAGCGACTATGGGAGGACCCGGAGGTGCTTCGAATGTTTTGGCTCTTCAGATGTATATCTATGCTTTCAGAGGTTTCGATTTCGGAAGATCCTCTGTCGTTGCAGTTTTCCTCACGCTCTTTACTCTATTGGTGAGTATTCCAATGGCAAGATCGGTAGGTGAAGAAAGATGAAGAAAAGATATGGAGAACTCATTCACAATATATCGGCATGGATCATAGCTCTTATCTGGATAATTCCATTCGTTGGATTGCTGATGACTGCTATAAGACCTATGGGTGAATTACTCAACGGATGGTGGAATTTTAAGGTTTTACATTTGACCTTAAAAAATTTCGTCAACGCCTGGAATCATCCAAACGTCCCTCTGAGTCAGGGTACTATGAACTCTTTGATCGTTGCCATACCTGCTACTGTAATTCCGATTCTCATAGCCACGATGGCCGGATATGGTTTTTCAAGATATAGATTCCCCACGAGAAAGGGACTTTTCATCCTTATCGTTCTTATGCTTGCTCTTCCACAACAAATGATAGCTGTACCTATCTTTAACTTAATGAACAAGCTTGGATTGATCGATAATTATCTCGGTCTGATAATAGTTCATACCGCCTGGGGTATTCCATGGATAACATTCTTTATGAGAAATTTCTTCACCACCATTCCCGTTGCAGTAGAAGAAGCCGCGAGAATAGATGGTGCCTCAGATACGAGGATCTTTTTCAGTATAGCACTCCCCATCGCTACCCCTGCCATCGTCTCAGCAGCCGCGCTGCAATTCACATGGGTATGGAGTGATTTTTTCCTCGCTTTGATACTCGTATATTCTCCTGATAAACTTCTTGCCACACAAAGGATTCCTTTAATGAGAGGGGTGTATTTCGTCAATTGGGGTTTATTGTCGGCAGCTGCCATCCTGCTTATGCTCGTACCGATATCGGTTTACACATTCTTGCAGAAATATTACGTTAAAGGTATGATAGGATGGTCCAGCAAATAGCTCAGAATAGGCGTTGACAATGGCAAGGATCAGATGTTATTATCCTTCTATGCAAAATAAAAGTATTTGAGGAGGTAAGGTTTTGAGAAAAGTTGTAGAAATAAAATCCAAAAGATTTGAAGACTACGAGTCTTTCTTAACCGAAGAGGATAGGAAAGAAATAAAAAGACTTAGTGCAACGTTAAAGGGAAGGAAGATAGGAATGTACAGTGCCACTGCCTTTGGTGGAGGTGTGGCGGAAATATTGTATTCCATGATTCCTCTTATGAGGGATCTTGGCATGGATGTTGAATGGGAGGTATTGGAGGCCGATAATTCATTTTTCAACATAACGAAGAAGATCCATAATGGTCTTCAAGGTCAGAGTGGCTCTCTCACTGAGGAAGAAAAAGAAATATATTTGAGGGTAAATGAGAAAAATGCTAAGTCTACAAATGTGGAGCAATACGATATAGTTGTCGTTCATGACCCACAACCGATACCTATGATCGAATATGTGAGGAACGGAAAGCAGAAATGGGTGTGGAGATGTCATATCGATACTTCAAATGCTAACCCGGCGTACTGGGATCTCATATTCTCGTTTATGAAAGATTATGATGCCACGATCTTCACCATGAAGGATTTCATCAAGGATGCATCCAAACTGAAAAAAGTTGCACTCATTCCGCCCTCTATAGACCCTTTAAGCGAAAAGAACAGGGAATTGAGCAGGTCAGAAATAGAAACGGTCTTTCAACGTTACGATACCGATATGACGAGACCGATGTTGGTTCAGGTTTCGAGATTCGATCCGTGGAAAGACCCACTCGGTGTCGTTGATATCTATAAGAGATTGAAGAAGGACTTCGATATACAACTCGCTATGATCGGCTCAATGGCTTCCGATGATCCCGAAGGTTGGTTGCTGTACGATAGATTGCTCAGGCACGTAGGTGAGGATTTCGATGTGAAGGTCCTTACCAATTTCAACGGTGTTGGAGCATATGAAGTTAATGCTTTTCAAAGAGGAGCATTCTTGATATTACAAAAATCCATTAAAGAAGGGTTTGGATTAACAGTTACTGAAGGACTGTGGAAAGAAAAACCTGTTATCGGTGGCAACGTTGGGGGGATAACCCTTCAGATAAAGGATGGTATAAACGGATATTTGGTGAATGATAACGATGAGGCATATGAAAGGTCTCGATACCTTTTAGAGCATCCAGAAGAGGTATCGAGACTGGGGAAGAACGGTAAAGAATATGTGAAGAAAAACTTCCTCATAACGAGACATATAATGGATTACTTGCGTTTATTCGTATCTCTATAAACCTCCACTTTAACGACACGTGTTGGGGATGTCTTGAGGACTTTCACTTTATATCCATCTATTAGTTCGATCTCTTCACCGACTCTGGGCATACGTTCTATCTTATCACATATATATCCACCTATAGTCTCATAATCCGTCTGTGGAAACTCCACATCGAAAAACCTCTCTAT
>WFSK01000128.1 GCA_015486095.1 Thermotogae bacterium | reverse complement strand
TGCAACGGATATCATCTATCCGTGGGAAGTAAATTCTCGTGAAGTAAGTTTAAGCCACACTCCCTAAAAACTTGACAAACCCTATTTTCCCGAATACTGAGACTGAATCATTCACCCGTCATGAGGAAACCTTCTTTTTCCAGCTCTTCTCTGATCTTGTCCAATATTTTCCTATTATCTGCTTCTACAGTATGAAGATGTATCCCTTCGGATAGGGTAAGAAGTGGCTTTGCGTGGGCAGTTTTCATCCTGGTAAGGAAGCGTTTTACATCTTCTTGTGTCTCTATATTTAAGTTTCCTTTTATTTCTCCATAAAGAGGGTGTTCGACTATCACATCTAAAACTCTTCCACCATTTCGTACGATCAACGAAAGTTCTTTCTCTATCTCATCTTCCGTATGCCTCACAGCGAAAATAGCTCTCACCCCTTTTTTTCTTCTCATGGTATAACCCTTTGGAGTAGCGATTATATCATATCCAGAAGCACGTAACAGCGCAATGTCCTTTATGATCACCTGTCTTGTTACTCCCATCATCTCGGCGATCTTCGAACCAGATATAACCGATACCCTGTTTTGAAGCAGATCTAAGATCGCCTTTTTCCTCTCTTTGTCATTCATATCGAACATTCCCTTTCTAATTATATATCAATATGTTGAGGTCTTTCGGTAGCTAAACTCACCACTATAAACGTTATGGTAGAAACGATTGCACACCACACTCCAGGCCATATACCCAAAGGGAATTGCTTAGTGAAATACATGATAGCAGTTAGTGTTCCACCAGCAAGAATACTCGTGAGAGAACCCATCTTCGTTGCCTTCTTCCAGAAAACACCAATATAACTCGGTGCTGTTGCGAGAAGACCCGCAGAAGACATCACGGAAAGTTCTACTATAACTCCGAATTTTCCCATCGCGAACAAGAATGCTAATACGGCGATCACCGGAACCATCAATTTCCCAAAGAGCAATCGCCTTTTCTCATCTGCTCTTGAGATCTTGCCGAAGATATCCACAGTACACATAGAACTCAATGTTAAAGTGATGGAGTTGACTGTGGATACAGAAGCAGCAACAATACCTAAAAACACAAGAAGTGAAAGAACAACGGGAACATTTGATAGGATCTGCGAGGTAACCATATCCGTATGTGAGATATTCGGAAATATAGACCTTGCAGCGAGTCCAAGATTTATAACGATGAATGTATATATAAAACCGAAAATCGAGAATCCTATTATCATATTTTTCAGACTCTTTCTATCTTTCGATATGAACATCCTTTGAGATACCTGCGGGTTGGTCAAGGCAAAGAACATCCAAGGAATTGAAAGCCCAATAAATTTTTGATATGGTATATTCCTTGCAGATAATAGTTTAGGATGATGTGTTTGTAAGGCTATGAAGAAGTTGCCAAAACTTCCAAAGTGCGAATATATCACATAGAATAATAGTATTATAGAAGACGCGATCATTATGAGAGACTGGAGTGCATCTGTCCAAGCAACAGATCTCATTCCCGCCCAAAGGGTGTATGTAATTATTATGATGAAGGCGATCATGATCCCTAAAAGGTATGGGATCCCTGCCAATCCTTCGAGAAGGTATCCTATCCCCGTGAATTGAATGGACATGTAAGGAATAAGCATGAGCAAGGAAAAGATCGTTACAATACCACCAAGTGCATCACTTTCATATCTTTTACTCAACAATTCACTCGGTGTGATGCAGTTGTATCTTCTACCTATAGACCAGAATTGCGGTGCAAAGTATAGTAGAAGTAATATGGTGCTCATGAGATAGGTAAGTTCAAAGCCCATAGCACTAACACCAACTGCATATGCCAGCCCCACAAGACCCACCATCATAAATGCACTATAAGTCGTTGCACTGTATGTCATAGCGGCAATGAATCCGCCGATCTTCCTATTCGCTATGAAATACTCTGCTACGCCAGGACCCATTCTTCTCTTGGCATAGTATGAAATGAGACAACCGATAGCAAACCAGGCTAAGATACCAAGAAGCGCGATCGTAATATTCATTACCTCATCGCCTCCCCACGGTTAACAC
>WFSK01000127.1 GCA_015486095.1 Thermotogae bacterium | reverse complement strand
CGTCAGATGTGTATAAGAGACAGGGTGTCTACAGCGGGATAAGTAAACCATGTGCCTTGTCGAGCATAAAGTAGGCTCACATTCGCCTCGAAACAACGATAAACTTCGTAGGGACAGAAATTCACCCCTGCCCAATTCACCTTCGGTGAATAACGCTATGGAACTTTGCTCCATCGGACAAGTTAAAAACCCACCCCTACGGAGAATGGACAAAACATAAAGTCTCGTAGTAGCTCGTTATATGTATCAGAAAGATCGTGATGTAGTATAATATTCACGAAATGAAGAATGATGTGAAGGGATTGCGTTCGCTAAAACTCATATTACCCTACATATCCCATTATAAATGGCGCTATATCATAGGTCTTTTCTCTCTGATAGTGGTAGATGTCTTGCAGATATTCATACCCCTGCTATTGAAAGGCTATATAGATGGTTTAAAAACGGGTAATAAGTCCTTGCATGATATATACTTTTATCCTCTTACGATAGTCATATTGGCGGCTTCCATGATAATCTTCAGGATAATATGGAGGATGAATGTAATAGGAACTTCTCGGCGTGTTGAGACGGCGCTGAGAGATACAGTGTATTCTCATCTTTTGAGACTCGATCCGGAGTATTTCGCAAATGTGAGAACTGGAGATCTAATGGCAAGATTGACGAACGACATCCAGGCGGTAAGGATGGTTGCAGGACCTGGTATTCTTAGCTTTACCGACATGGTGGTTATGGGAAGTTTATCGACCTTCGCTATGTTTCGCCTCAACGTTCGGTTAGCAGCGTTGATCCTGATCCCTCTACCCCTGATAAGTATTACCATGTACATTGGGGGTAAGATGATCCATAGATTGTTCAACAGGGCTCAATCTATCTTTTCGGATATGTCTGCTAAGGTTAGAGAGAACGTTGATGGGATGCGTGTTATCAAGGCATATGTTCAGGAGGATGTGCAGATAAAAGAATTCAAGGATATAAACGATGAATACTACACCACTAACATGAAATTGGCAAGGATCTCATCGCTCATAGAACCATTTATCCGTTTTTTGGCAGGCGGCGTGGTCGTATTGGTGATCGTGTACGGTGGTAATATGGTGATAAAGGGAGAATTATCCCTCGGCTCTTTGGTTGCTTTTGTAGGATATTTGCTTATGATAATATGGCCCATGGTGGCTTTGGGATGGGTGATAAACTTATTCCAACGTGGTGCGGCATCCGCATCGAGACTACTGGATGTATTGAACGTAGAACCTCTGGTAAGAGATGAGGAAAACGCACTCGATGTGAAGGATATAAAAGGGGAGATCAAGATAAGGGGATTAAATTTCTCATACAAACGAAATAAAAGGCAGGTGTTATTCGATATCGATCTGGACATAAAAGCAGGTTCTTCCGTTGCGATCGTTGGACAAACGGGGAGTGGAAAATCCACCCTCGTCAAGCTTCTCCCCCGCCTTATAGAACCTCCAAAGGATACTATTTATATAGATTCGATAGATGTAAGGAACATAAAGTTGAAGGCGTTGAGGAGATTCATGGGATACGTTCCTCAGGACCTCTTCTTGTTCTCTGACACCTTGAAAGAAAATATAGCCTTCGGTTCCGATAACGTGGTAGACAAAGAGATATATAATGTGAGTAAGACTGCTGGCTTGTGGCGAGATATCTCTTCTTTTCCAAAGGGTCTTGAAACGTTTATAGGGGAGAGAGGCATAACGCTCTCCGGGGGACAAAAACAGAGGGTTACGCTTGCTCGCGCAATATTGAAACGTCCGAAGATACTCATACTCGATGATGTCTTTTCCAGTGTGGATGCGGATACCGAGAAGGAGATCATCAAAGGTATAAAAGAACTGGCAACTCGTGAGAAACGAACGACGATTATAGTTTCACACAGGTTGACATCGCTGACATGGGTAGATGAGATATTCGTTCTGGATAAGGGTAGGTTAGTGGAAAGAGGAACACATGAGCAACTCATGAAAAGACACGGATTATACTACAGGTTATACCAGAAACAATCTCTGGAAAACAGATTGAGGTAAATAAATAAGAAAGGAGTATCTGGTGTGAAATTAAGAGATCAATTGAGTGAAAACATAAAGTCACAATTGGGTTTTCAGGAGAGTGGAGGAAAGTTCATCGAAGAGTTGCAGGAAGATGATGTGGTCGATGGGATCTACAAGGTGGTTTCCAAGCGGGTCTTCGAGACACATGAACATAAGAAATATTTGATCCTGACCCTGGCCGATAAAACTGGGAGCATTCGAGCGGTAGACTGGTATAACGCCTCTAACAATGCTGTCAGGGTAAAATCTGGAAATATCATCAGGGTGAAAGGAAAGGCCACGATCTACAACGACAATCTACAGATAACGATCGCAAATCGTCAGGATTCCATAACTGTACTCAATAAAGAAGAATACGATGCGAACAGGTTCATTCCAACTACCAAAAGAGATGTGAATGCGATGATGAAAGAACTCAAAGGGATAATAGAAGAGGTAAAGGACGATGATATGCACCGACTTTTAGATATGTTTTTTCAAGACGACGACTTCGTCGAGCGGTTCAAATCTGCCCCTGCGGCGATAAACGTTCATCACGCGTATAAAGGAGGATTATTAGAGCATACATTGAATGTAACCAAGATATGCGAAGATATGAGTAAATATTATCCTTCCGTTAACAAAGACCTTCTGATCACGGGAGCGATATTCCACGACATAGGAAAGATCGAAGAATATGCCTTCAAAGATGGTATAGTGAAGACAGATACTGGTGAGATGTTGGGACACGTAGCGATCGGGTGGCATATGGTTAAGAAGAAGATAGAAGAGATCCCTGGTTTCAACGAGGATATTCGTCTTAAACTCGAACACATGATCCTCTCTCACCATGGAGAAATGGAGTGGGGATCTCCCGTTCTCCCGAAGATCCCAGAGGCATTGATCCTACACTTTGTGGATAACCTGGATTCCAAGATGTGGCAGTTCAAATATCTGAAAGATAAGAAAAAACAGGATGATGAGGAAGCGCTATGGAGTGACTACGATAAATATCTGGATAGGAGAGTATATCTCAGATAATGAAGTTTTTAATAGTAGCCCTTATCTCTATGTCCCCTATCTCTGAATTGAGAGGAGGAATACCTACAGCGATATTCGTTTATAAGATGACTCCATCACTCGCTTACCTCTTGTGCGTGATCGCCAACATCGTACCTGCCGTTGTACTCGTCTATTCTCTCGATTGGATCGAACGATTTTTTTCCTCACACTGGGCCTGGGCCAAAAGGATCTTAGATAAAATATATGCAAAGACGAAGAAGAGGATGTCTCGTAAGTTCGAGATATACGGTTTCATCGCTCTCACTCTCTTCGTCGCCATTCCGTTACCTGTAACCGGCGTATGGACTGGTGCGATCGCGGCAAACGTATTCGGCATAAAGTCGAGGTATGCCATACCTTCTTTGGCCTTAGGAGTCGTTATCGCTGGCGTAATAGTCCTAACAACATCACTCGGTATAAAGACGAGCTTGAGATGAAGAGATTTATCTTCCTCTACACCCTATTTCTCGGTATAATAACCATTCTTGCAGTGATACCAAACCTAAAACTCGATACATATCTATGGCTTTTTAGTTCCTCCCAATCATCTTACACCGCAGAAAGTCGTATCATAGAGGTGATCTTCACCGGGATATCTATGGCGTTGATAGCCTTTAATATCCCTGTTTCCATATATTTTCGTTATCAGTTCGGTTCATTTTTACTTCCCATGACATACCTAGCGATGGAAAGAGATAGTTCCATGGTTTTAGAATGTATGCTCGTATACTTCGGGATTCGCATGATATTCAAACGTCGTTTCGACGACCTTCTGCGAGGAATATCGAATACGTTGGCGTTGGTTCTGGCGTTGCCAATACTCCATCTCCTTCACGAGACCATAGCATATCAACTTCCTTATCCATTTCCATTCGACCTACGAAATTTCGGTGTCGTGATGCTCTTCCTCCTGGCTTATCAAGTGATATCGTTTATCTTGATGAAGAATAGAGACTTCAACGTTCGTATCTTTCTATCCATAGACATCCTCTTCTTCATTCTCATATTCGCCGGCATTGAAGGTGTTCTCGCCTTAACTTCGTACTTCGCATATTATGCGATGCATCGCACCTTCATGCTCCCTCTAACGGTAACGAGCCTTCTCTTCACATTCGTTCGGCAGATCTACACGCGTCGATACGAAGAAGCAATGAAAGAGCTGAATTATCTGAAAGGATACTTGAAGAAGAAGTGAAAAAATGGATTCATATCTTCTCGAACATGGCGATGAACAGACCCTCTGTGTTGTGAATATGAGGATAGAGTTGAGCGAAGGGAGAATCGGTGTTTTTCACACCGAATTTCTTCAATTTCTCTGTGGCATCTATTATCTTCGACCTTATATCCTCACTCAGAAATCGTTCTATGACCGTCTCATTCTCTAAGATGCTTATCGTACATGTCGTGTAACATATCTTTCCACCACCTTTAGTTAATCCATATGCACTCTTGAGGAGATTCAACTGTATCTCAGCAAGTTTTTCAATATCGTTTAAATTCAACCTCCACATCACATCCGGATGCTTTCTGATGGTCCCCAATCCAGAACAGGGGGCATCGACGATCACGATATCGAAGAAACCAAGCGTTTCTGCCTTCAGCTCTTCTCCTCTACTCACAAATGTCTTTATACTCTTGATCCCCAGTCTCTCGATATTCGCTTTCAGGCGTTCCATTCTCTTCTTCGAGATGTCTACGGCGTATATCTCACCCTCGTCTTCCTGTATCTGGGCTATGTGGGTAACCTTTCCACCGGGTGCAGCACAAACAGAGAGTATTCTATCGTATCTTTCAACCTCCAATATTTGCGAAACCAGTTGTGATCCCTCATCCTGTACATAAAATAGACCCCTTCGGTAGCTCTTTAAAGTTCTCATATCTTTATTCAATTTTTCAACGATGAGGGCATCTGGAGAATATCTACCCTCTCTTACATCCACACCTTCCTTTTCGAGTTCCTCTTTTAATTCTTCCCTCGAGCATCTTAAACGATTTACTCGGAGGGTAAGGGGAGGGACGGTATTGTCCACCTTCAGTAAAGAGGAAAGGTCGGGGATCCTGCAACGTTCTTTCCAATACCTGTACAACCATTCGG
>WFSK01000126.1 GCA_015486095.1 Thermotogae bacterium | reverse complement strand
TACCACGATCTTGCTTTAATATTGGAGTGAATCCGCATTTTCTGAATTCATCAAGCGTCTCATTGTCTGCAGTTGTATACATATTTTGGCCAGAAGTTCCATCACCAAGCCATAACCCGAGAATATAAGGATCGAGTAATAGATCTTTCTTACTCAAATTCAATACGGGTGTTCTCGGCATCCTGTATTTGCCATTTTCCGGTCTTTTAAATGGAAGTTCATCTGTTCGCATTATTACTCTTTCTATGAATTTCCACTTTGCTGCTTGTTTGCCTTTAATTCTCGGACAAAATGTTTTGTCTACCGCCCATAAGTGATCCGCACCTGCAATTATTTTTGTATCATTAAAAGTTACAAGCCTACAATCTTTATTATTCATTACGCCTGTATTATAAATAACTTCAACAGGTTTCCCTTTGCTATCATACACATAATCTCCAGGCTTCAAATCACCATGGTTTTTCCATCCCTTCGTTGTTAAAACAGGAGTATCTATTGCAAGAGCTGTTGGCTGCGCCTCTATAACACCCCATGCTTCAACTGTCTGCTCTTTTGGATTACCTTCTCTCTTTACCCGGATGCCATCCATAGCCGACCAGGGAAAACCATACTTCTTCGCATCCTTCTTTGGATCCTGCCAGAATATTTCCGGAAAAAGCCACTTTAGAGTTTCATTATTTTCAAACTCAACCATTATCTGTTTTAAAAATGCGCGCGCTATTGCTCTATTATAACTGAATATACCTATTGTAATCTCCCGGTCTTTACATATCTCCTGTATAGAGCCGGCAAAAGTTATAATACTGGACTTGTAGTGCTCGCGCGCCCATAGGTCAAGAAAAGAATCTGGATCTGCCTCAACTTCCCTAGTCCGTGCATACACCCAATCATTATCTGCATCAATACGGTGAAGGACACGAGTCAATAAAAAGAACCGGTCATGAATGACCAGCTCTCTCATAAGCACCCTGAGAGACTCACCCTTGTGTTCCCTCATTATTTTGTTGTAGAAGAAATTGGCTTCTTCCCTTGTCATTAATTATCCTTATGCTGGGTCTGTCGAATAAATATCATCAGTTGGTTTTTTTATTTCTACCAGACCTTCGTCCAGTGGACCATCATCCCTAGGCGGATAATCAAGATCATCATAGACAGGTTTGCTACTATTCTTTTCTCTAAGATAGGGTTCCATGGGTTCGCCCTCTACTCCATGTTTTCTCTTTGAACCATAATTCTTATTCTTCGGTTTAACAGGTACATCACTCACAAGCTCACCTTTACCGATAGTCTCCAAATACGGCCTTCCACATTCCGGACAGGTAACACTTACCTTAACCTGCCATCCATAAGACATCTGTACTTTCTGCACATCTACCTTAGCCATCTTCTTGCATGAACATTTCTTAATGAATCGTTTCTGCATCTTCTTCTCCTTTAAAATATTATTCCTTGCTTCCGATATTTATCCCTTAGCCTATCCTTATGAATAACCCAGCATACATATTCAATGCTATCGACACCATACTTCTTTTTAACCTTCTTAAGCTCCTTATCTATAAGCCTTATCCTTCTCTTAACATCCTTATCCATATACTTCTCCAAATACGAAAGTATTTTCGTTTATAGTAGTCCCTTGAATAGAGAGACAAAGAGGATTTGAAATTTTGGTTGTCGCGAGAATAGGTAATGGTTTCGAAAATTTGGTTGTAGCGTTAATTGGTAATACATTATAGTTTTGCATTCCTGAATTGGGGACTAGAGGGTCTTTAGTATATAGAGGAGATGTTTTTTCTGTACGGTTCAGTGATTCGAAGGAAGACATCATGATAAGATACATATACAGTAGAAGAATTAACACCATGTTGTGGATGGGAAGAACTAATGCTTGTGGATAACCGGTGGATAAGCTGGTTAGGATGTATGGATGGGGGAAGGTCAACCTATATCCTTTTTCTTGTACTCATGATCCGGTGGATCAACGATCCGTATCTGATCTATGAGCTCCATTACTTCAGCAGGAGTACCGTTGACCTCTTCTTTCTCAATCGGCCTATACACATCGTCAAGCCTAAGCAATCTGTTTAGCTCCTTTCTACATGCCAGGGCTTGTGCGTAGTCTTTCTTGTCCAGATTAACCTTGTAAAGGTACTCTAGGTCCAGTATAGCGCGTCCTAAGTGCTCTTTCCTGCCTTGATCTGCATTCAGCTGTATATCTTCTCTGGCACGCTTTATGTACTTGTCAACGGATGAATTCGTCAATCCCCAAGACTTTATTGTGTCATTCGCTAGTATCTGTGATCTTTTCTTGTTTTGCGCAAGCAATGTTATGACGAAGTCTATTCTATCCTGCATTTCTGCGATTGTCAGCTTTCTTGTTATGTGACTGTTCATATAACTCATATCAGTGTTATATCGCGTACAGAGAAATTGTGCAAGGGTTATGGGTTGTGGAAGATGGATTGATGGGATGGAGAGGATCGTTAAGAAGCGATAAGAGAGTGATACGTTGTGGAAGAGGAGATATATGAGAGTGTTATGGAGCGCTTATCGCTGAGTGATGAAATGCTTTTGATATCGTAGATGAATGAAGATCTTGATAACAATTAATATACTAGGTGAGAAATATTGTGTCAAGTACCGACTGACCAGTCGGAAGACGAAATATTAAAATTATTTTAAATATTGTGATTTTGTAACAGGAGAAAGATATGAAGAGTTATATCAAGGGTAATAGAAGAATTGATGTGAAAAAGGCAGATGGTAATATTATGATTTC
>WFSK01000125.1 GCA_015486095.1 Thermotogae bacterium | reverse complement strand
GCCATGGGAAGAAGGGGCATGGATTACGTGGATAAAACAGAAGGCTGCTTTCATCGGTGTAACTGTTTCTGATAAGGCATGCGAGGCCATTCTGGATAGGGTGGGAACAAATGCGAATTTGATCGTATCTGAGATCTACAAATTATTCGTATACAGCTATCCCGATCATCGTATCGATGAAAGGGAAGTTGAGGAAGTCGTCTTCGATTATGCCAACAAATCTACAGAGAGATTAACGAACAGCATCGGTAGAAGAGTGTTATCAGATGCTATAGATGCACTTTATGACTTGAGGGCAAGTGGTATCAACCACATATTGATCATCAGTGTTATCGCTAATTATTTTCATCAGCTCTTAAAGGTCAGACTCATATTAGAAGAAGAGCATGTTGACCTCAACGACTGGAATAATATCG
Organism: Thermotogae bacterium; assembly: GCA_015486095.1. GTDB lineage: Bacteria > Thermotogota > Thermotogae > B3-G13 > B3-G13 > B3-G13. The sequence goes on along the minus strand of WFSK01000125.1, from coordinate 5,929 downwards.
TTAGGATCTCCAGTGCTTTGAACCTTAACAGAGGAAGAGTAGCAAAACTCGTTGGTTTTGTGTTCGGCAGAAAGAGTGGTGAACAAGCCTCTAAAGACAAGAATAGGCCATACCTTTCTTATACTATAGAGGAGATGAAAGATATCTTGTTATCCCTGTTCGATCTGGATATAGAAGTGAAATCCACGGCTTTAGACCCCTGGTTCTCCATATTGGAATTCCTATGCGAAAAAATTCCAAAAGTGAGACATTAAATCGCCGATCGTATCTAAAAGGAGGTTGGTAATATGAAAGAAGCAGTTCAACTCAAAGATGGTGAATATACGTTATGGGGTTTTTATCATCATCCATTTCCCGATGATAAGAAGGCATGTGTTCTGATATTTCATGGTTTTTCTGGATGTCAACCAGGACCCCATTTCATGTTCCGAGATCTCTCAAGGCTTTTGGAAAAAGAGTCGATCTCATCTCTTAGATTTGATTTTCTGGGTTCTGGTGAGAGTGATGGCGATTTCGATGACATGACCTTTTCAGACGAGGTGAGGGAAGCAGAATTGATCTTAACCCTTGCCAAGGAACTGGGTTACAAAAAGATAGGTGTTGTGGGCTTGAGCATGGGAGGAGGAGTAGCTGCGATGTTGGCAGGAAGAAGACCTAAAGATATAGATGCGTTATGCTTATGGTCAGCAGCTGGTGATCTCCCTCGGCTTTTCGAAGAGGGGGCCACAGAAGATATGAAGAAGTCTATAGAGAAATTGGGTATCACTGATGTGGGAGGACTTCTTCTATCGAAGGCCTTCATCGATGAAATGAGATCTGGGGAAGTAAATATATACGGAACGGTTTCCAATTACGAAGGACCCGTGTTAATAGTACATGGAGATGCTGATCCTACCGTCCCTATAGAGCACGCGTATAAGTATAAAGAGATATTTGGGGATAAAGGAGAGCTATTCGTAGTAAAAGGAGCCGATCACGTGTATTCCAATAAGGTTTGGACGAATAATGTTCTGGAGAAGACAGTATCCTTTTTGAAACTGCATCTGAGGGTGGGGAAATGATATGAGAAAGAGATATATATTGGATACTAATGTCCTCATACACGATCCGAGAGCTATCTTCTCCTTCGAAGATAATGTGGTCGTGATACCCCTTCAAGTGTTGGAAGAGATAGACAATCTTAAGACTCGCTCTGGAAATGTGGGAAGAAATGCTCGTGAGGTTGCGAGAAATTTCGACAAACTCCGTTCGAGAGGTAAATTGAGCGAAGGAATAAGATTGGATAAAGATGGCATACTAATGGTTAGTGGGGGAGAAGACTTGGCATCAGAAGTATATCCAGGTTTGGACCCCAGGAAGGTGGACAATCAGATCCTTGCCTTAGCCTCGAGATTTGCCAACAGAGATCCCTCTATGCCAACTATCCTTGTGTCAAAGGATATAAACCTAAGGTTAAAGGCCGATTCTATAGGGATAAGGGCAGAGGATTATGAGACTGGCAAGGTAGAGTACAGAAAGCTCTACACTGGTGCTGTGGAGATAAAGGTATCGGAAACCGATCTCCACAGATTAGATGAAGAAGGTATTCCTGCGGAAAGCATTAAGGAAGAGTTGAAATCGAACGAATTTTGCATTCTCAAAGCAGATGATGGAAAGGAGCGTTATGCGGTTGTGAGGAGAGAGAAAAAGTTGTTCCCATTGAAGATCGATTCACAGAGGAGATTCTGGGGAATTAAGGCAAGAAATAGGGAACAGCTCTTCGCGATGCAACTCCTCTTAGACGATGCGATCAAGCTCGTTACCCTTGTGGGGACAGCAGGGACAGGGAAGACCTTACTGGCAGTAATGGCAGGCTTAGTAAAGGTCTTAGATGAACGAAGATACAAGAAGATGATCATAGCGAGACCGTTGATCCCGATGGGAAAAGATATAGGTTATCTACCCGGCTCTCAGGAGGAGAAGATACGTCCATGGATGCAGCCCATATTCGATAATCTGGAATTCCTGCTATCCAACAAGAAGATGAAGAAAGAAGAGTTCTTGAAACGTAAAGACATCATAGAGATAGAAATCTTGAGTTACATCAGAGGGCGTAGTATACCAGAACAGTACATCATAATAGATGAGGCACAGAATCTAACTCCTCATGAAGTAAAGACTATCATAACGAGGGTGGGAGACAACACTAAGGTAGTCTTAACAGGGGACCCCACCCAGATCGATAATCCATATCTGAATGCAGATGACAACGGATTGACCTACGTTGTGGATAGATTCGTCGATCATCCCATTGCAGGACATATACTCCTCGTGAAAGGAGAAAGGTCTGAACTCGCTACCCTTGCCTCGAAGATATTATAATAATCTATGTTCTCCATATCATGTGTTATAATGCTTTGGTAGAATTACATCGATTGCAGAATAGAGGTGATCGCTACACATGGTGAAGACTATGGAATGGAATGGAGAAACGTTGAAACTAATAGATCAGCGAAGGCTCCCAAGTGAATTGGCGTTCGTAACCTGCGAGAGTTACATCGATGTAGCGGAGGCGATCCGTAAGATGATAGTCCGTGGTGCCCCTGCAATAGGTGTGAGTGCGGCGTATGGTTATGTTCTGGGAATGAAAGAGTATGTGAGGAACAACACCAAAGAAGATTTAGAGGAATACATGAAAGAAGTTTATAATACCTTGATCACGGCTAGACCGACTGCTATCAACCTGAAATGGGCCCTCGATCGGATGTCGAATGTCTTGAATGGAAATCTCGATGAATCCCTCGATGCTCTCGCAGAAAGGTTGGAAAAAGAAGCCAACGATATGGCGAATGAGGATGTACAGACGAATAAACGGATGGGCATGAACGGTGCAAAACTGCTTCCACAAAGGTGTACAGTTCTAACTCACTGCAATGCTGGTGCTCTGGCGACTGCTGGGTATGGAACAGCACTTGGTGTTATAAGGGCAGCGGTGGAAATGGGAAAGGAGATCAAGGTTTATGCAGATGAAACACGTCCGTACCTTCAAGGGGCAAGACTAACGGCTTGGGAATTGATGGAAGATGGTATAGATGTCACCCTTATAACGGATAATATGGCAGGTTGGGTGATGAAGCAGGGTAAGATAGATGCTGTATTGGTCGGCGCAGATAGGATAGCTGCCAATGGAGATGTTGCCAATAAGATAGGAACATATTCTTTAGCCATATTGGCGGGACATCACGATATTCCATTCTACGTCATTGCACCCTTCTCTTCTATTGACCTGAATATCCACTCTGGTAAGGATATACCTATAGAGGAGCGGTCGAGAGAGGAGATCACGAAGATAAGAGATGTCGATATTGCGCCGAAAGATGTAAAGGTATATAATCCTGCATTCGATGTAACGGATAATGAACTCATAACCGCTATAATCACTGAAAGAGGGGTGATAAGGCAACCTTATTTGAAGAATCTCTCGAAGTTAGCGGAAAATGGGTAATAATATAGTGATTCGCGGGGCGCGCGAACATAATCTTAAGAATATAAATGTGGTGATCCCGAGGGATAAGTTGGTAGTTATTACAGGTTTGTCAGGTTCTGGTAAGTCTTCTCTTGCCTTCGATACACTCTATGCTGAGGGACAAAGGCGATATATGGAATCTTTGTCTTCTTATGCCAGACAGTTTCTCGGTAACATTCAAAAACCAGATGTGGAGTACATCGAGGGGCTATCTCCTGCAATAGCCATAGAGCAGAAGAGCTCATCTCACAATCCACGTTCTACTGTTGGGACGGTTACGGAGATCTACGATTATCTTCGTCTTCTTTATGCACGCATTGGTATCCCTCATTGTCCGAGATGTGGTAGACCGGTCCAACGCCAGACTCTCGACGAGATAATCGACAGGATAATGGATACGTTGGAGGGGAAGCGCTGTTTGATCCTTGCTCCCATAGCTCGAGAGAGGAAGGGAGAGTACAAGAACGTCTTTGCGAAGTTCCGATCGAAGGGATATTCCCGCGTTGAAGTAGATGGTACAACATACGAACTCGAGGAAGAGATAGTCTTGGACAAAGATAAAAAACATACAGTGAAGTTGGTTATAGATAGACTGAGGATAGAGAAAGAGAGAAGGGAAAGAATAGCCGAATCTGTAGAACTCGCCCTTCAGGAATCCAAGGGCTATGTCGATGTAAAGGAGTACGATACGGGTAAAATACACTCTTTCAGTGAAAACTTCGCTTGCCCCGTATGCGGTGTGAGTTTACCGGAAATAAATCCCAAGCTGTTTTCGTTCAACAGTCCTTATGGTGCCTGTCCGAATTGCTATGGTTTAGGATATACTCTGCATGTCGATCCTGATCTCGTTGTAGACGAAGATAGGTCTCTGATAGATGGAGCGATCAGATCGTACGGTGATAACTCCATTTCTGTTTCCATATTCAAGAGTTTGGCATCTCATTATAAATTCAGTATTTATAAGCCGTTTAAGTCTCTTCCCAAAAGGATTCGAAACATCATCTTGTACGGTTCCGATGAACCGATACCTATAAAACTCTCATTCTTCAGCGGTGATTACAATTCCTACAGGAGATTCGAGGGAGTTATAAACCAGCTGGAAAGACGTTACAGAGAGACCAAGTCTGACGATGTAAGGAGATGGATAGAAAATACCTTTATGCGCTCTGAAAAATGCCCTGTGTGCAATGGGAAGAGGTTAAGACCTGAAGCACTCGCCGTTACTATAAATGGAAAGAATATCGCTGAATTCACTGCTATGAATGTGGGAGAAGCACTCGAGTTTATGGAATCGCTCAGATTGACAGAACGCCAGGAAGAGATCATAGGAGAAGTGGTGAGGGAGATAAAGAAGAGATTGTCCTTCCTCGAAGAGATAGGATTGGATTACATCACCTTAGATAGAATGGCTTTAACGCTATCGGGTGGAGAGGCACAGAGGATCAGACTCGCAACGCAAATAGGTTCGCGGCTCGCAGGAGTTTTATACGTCTTAGATGAGCCTACGATAGGATTACACCAGCGCGATAACAAGCGATTGATAAAGACGCTCCGCTCTTTGAGAGACTTGGGTAACACGGTGATCGTTGTGGAACACGATGAGCAGGTCATAAGATCGGCAGATCACATGATAGACATGGGCCCAGGAGCAGGGATGAATGGGGGAGAGATCGTCTTTTCTGGTAAACCTTCGGACATAGATAAGGCAGTGGGGAGGTCTCTTACAGCCGATTACCTGAAAGGGATAAGAAGGATACCCATAAAGCGTATGAGGCGACCTGGAAATGGAAAGAAATTGGTACTGAAGGGGGTTAGACATAACAATCTTAAAAACATAGATGTTGTCTTCCCATTGGGTAAATTCATATGTATAACGGGGGTTTCTGGTTCGGGTAAATCCTCTCTCCTTATGGAGACCCTTTATCCTGCACTCATGAACCATCTCTTCAGCCATAATTATGAGGTCGGTGAGTTCGATAGAATAGAGGGTCTTGAGAATGTAGATAAGGTCATAAACATAGATCAATCCCCGATAGGAAGAACACCGAGGAGTAATCCTGGAACCTATACAAAGGTCTTCGATGAGATCAGAGAGCTCTTTGCCATGACCCCAGAAGCACGTGCAAGGGGATATAAGAAGGGTAGATTCAGTTTCAACGTTAAGGGCGGTAGGTGTGAAGCGTGTCAGGGACAGGGTGTAAAAAGGATAGAGATGCACTTCTTACCAGATGTATACGTTACATGTGAGGTCTGTAAAGGAAAGCGTTTCAATCGAGAAACCTTAGAAGTCAAGTATAAAGGCAAGAACATAGCCGATGTGCTGGATATGACGGTGGATGAAGCCTTGAGATTTTTCGAGAACATTCCAAAGATAAAGAGGATTCTACAATTGTTACACGATGTCGGGCTCGGCTATATAAAGAT
>WFSK01000124.1 GCA_015486095.1 Thermotogae bacterium | reverse complement strand
GTTTGACATAGAGACTCGATATCTTGACATAATATCAAAACATTGTGTATACTTATGAGTGCTATAAAAGAGATGTTTGGGGGAATGTTAAGATTTGCTCTCGATCAAAATTAAGGAAGATGAGGAGGTAATGTTGATGGATAACACATTGAAAGTTTCGTCGAATTCCAAACCGAATGCTGTTGCAGGTGCTTTGGCAGGTGTTATAAGGGAGTCTGGTAAGGCAGAACTTCAAGCCATAGGTGCTGGAGCAATAAACCAAGCTGTAAAAGCTATTGCTATTGCGAGGGGCTATGTTGCTCCAAGTGGTGTGGATTTGATCTGCATTCCGGCGTTTACAGATGTCGAGATCGATGGTGAGGAAAGAACTGCCATCAAATTCATAGTAGAACCAAGATAACTAAAAAGAAGTAACGGTATCGAGAGCAAAATACGCGCGTGCCCGAGATGATTACTCGGGCGTGTTTTTGATGTTAATCTTTATGCTTCCTCGTATACTCTTATTAGCAGAATATACCCCTAATACTATCAAACCTCCGCCAAGAAGCATCAAGAACGTAGGGACATTATGAAGTATGAGTACATCGAATATCACGGTTATAAAAGGTATGATATAAATGAAATTCGTTGTGAATTTAGTCCCAGCATGTTTCATAGCATAATTCCACGTCATATAGCATACGCCAGAAGCTAAAAGACCAAGGAAAAGAACGCTGAGTATAACAGGTGTAGAAAACCATTTTGTGTATTCCATCCCATGAGAAGAAAATTCAGAAACAGAAAAAGGTATAAAAGCAAGTAAACCATAAAGTGTTAATTTTCTTGTCAACCACAACACGTTATATTTATCCATGATCTTGTCCAAAAAGATAGTATAAATGGCCCACGAGAAAGCGGCTCCCAACATAATGAAATCCCCCATTGGCCTGACTTCAAGATCGAATTTACCATTGTATATGACAAAAAATATTCCTACAATGGAAAGGATGGATCCGAGATACTCGAGCATTGCAGGACTTCTGTGATAAAGTATATCCAATATAATTATGGTCAAGAGTGGGGCTATGGAAATTACAAAAGATGCATTTGAAGGAATAGTCATAGTTAGACCCAGATTTTCACAGAGAAAGTTGAGAGTTATCCCACTTATCCCTGCTAATACAGCATGAGTATAATCTTTCTTATTCAGATATCCGTTTTCTTCTTTTCGAATATATCCATAAGAGAGCAGTGATAAAAATGCATAGGAGATAGAAAATCTTAGCAAGGCAAGTGTATAAGGAGGTATAACAGCTACTGCTACTTTGGTTGCCACGAAGGAAATACCCCATATCAGCACTGTAAAACCTATAAAAAAATAGGCTAAAAGCTTTTTCCCTTTTTCAGATATCGAAATTACTTTCACAATATCGTCTATTTATATCTGCATCCTCATTATTTCCTTATAAGCTTCGACTATTTTATTCCTGATTTCAGTCGTTAGCCTGAGCGATATATCGGCTTTCTCAGCAGCTATGAGAACTTCATGAACGTTATCTATTTTACCCGTGGCAAAATCTTCTTGCATCTTACTCGCTTCATGTTGCAATTCATTTACCTGCTCTATTGCTTTAGACAATATCTTAGAAAAATTCACATTGGTTTTCTTCTTGTTTGCACCCAAGTTATTCAAACCGCCAATACCACCCATACCAGTATTTCCTACCTTATCCACTCCCACATCACTTCACCTCTTTTAAGCCCTACCTATATCCAATGCAGATCTTACCATAGATCTTGCTGAAGATATAACACTTATGTTTGCCTCATATGCCCTCTGGGCAGATATCATATCCACCATCTCCCTGACAACATTCACATTCGGCATTCTAACGTATCCATTTGCATCTGCATCTGGATTGGTTGGGTCGTATACCAATCGTGGTGGAGAATTATCCTCATGTATACCTATGACTCTAACTCCTGCTCCTTTTGCCCTCGATAGGAAATCAGCGAATGAATCCTCCACCCTTTCAGCAAATATCGGTACTTTTCGCTTATATGGTCCGCCTTCTGGGGTTCTCGTAGTTTCTGCATTCGCTATGTTATCCGCTATTATATCCATTCTAAAACGTTCTGCGGTTAATCCAGAACCACTTATATCCATTATACCAAAAAAACTCGGATTCATGATATCTTCTCCTTTATGTTATATTGCGAACTACGATATTATATCTTCCGAAGGTTTTCGACAGGAAGGTTGCCATCGCTTGGTAGCGTAAAGAATTCTTCTCGGCTTGTACCATCTCGTAGTCTATATCAACGTTATTCCCATCATTTCTCAATGTTGTCTCATCTTGCTCGACTACGCGAGGTTGTATGTTTTCAATGGAGGCATAGGTACCCTGAATATGACGTGGGTCTGTACACTTCATTGGGATATCCTCTCCCTCAAGTGCTTGCCTCAGGTCTTCTTCAAACGATACGAATTTTCGCTTGTAGTGTGGTGTATCCACATTTGCAATGTTATGAGCATAGATTTGTTGCCTTAAAAGGCAAACATCCATCTCTTTTGATAGAATGCTCACATCTGGACCGAATAAACCTTTCATCTTTTCACCTCCTTCCTATAATACTACCCTAAACACATCTTATCCTTTTCACTTCACGGGGCAATCGTGTATAATGTCTATGCGTGTGATTCGAACGAAAAAGGTGGGCATGTATCGTTGAGTGTAATCGTATTGTTAGCCATTATAATGAGTGTTGTAGCCATGCACGAATTTGGGCACTTCGTACTCGCCAAGATATTTAACGTCTATGTCATTAGATTTTCCATCGGCTTTGGTCCCCCGATCCTCAGGTATAAAAGGAAAGAAACGGAATACGTTATTGCTCCCATACCTCTTGGTGGATACGTGAAATTGGCAGGAGAAATCGAGGAGGGAGTTAGAGAGAATCAGGAGATACCAACGAATAGATTGTTATATTCCAAGCCTGCATGGCAAAGATTTCTGATATTCGTTGCTGGTCCCCTTGCAAACATATTGTTCGCTTATCTGGTTTTCGTGATCTTGACTCTATCCTTCGGGACACCAAGGGTTGGAATAGATGGTGTGCTTCCGTTAAGACCTGCTTATATCGCTGGCATTCGTTGTGGGGATTTGATAGAAACTATAAATGGCAATCAGGTCTTCGATGCATACGATATTAGCGATCTCGTGAATAAATATTCCAATGAAGAGATGCATATAGGAATAATACGCCAAAAGAAGAGATTGATGGTAAATCTACATCCATACATTCAACCCTCTTCCTTAGAAGTGATCCTGGACAAGGATATTTCTCCACCACCTACCAATGCCAGGATCGTTTCTGTAGGCGGTGTAAACGTCTTCTCACTAAAAGATATATACTCCGCCATTACGAAATTCAGAAATGAAGAGATCACACTCACCTGGAAAAAAGATGATATATCTGGAATTACAAAGGGTGTGGTGAAGAATGCCGTTTATTCTCCAAAGCGTGTGATGATTGGGGTAATGATAAGAATAGCGAGAAACAAAGTGCAAAGGATCGATAAAGATTCCATATTCTATCGAGCGGGGGTACGAAGAGGAGCAAAGATATTGAAGGTAAATGGACATAGATTTGCGAATTGGTCTGATTTCATCGATCTAATAACTTCTCTGAATAAACAACAGTTGGTCACCTCGGGTGGCGTAGTACTTCATGTATCTAACGGTATGTTTCTCAAAAGTGTGGAGAAAATCAGCCCTATAACTAAACCTATAGAATTCGTATTCGAAAACGAAGATAGGAGTATAGTAACCGTTAATATTGATGGAAAATCCTTAAACTCTTTGAATTCTCTGTACTTTGCTGAAGGAGTAGAATATGTACGTTATGCCCCTATGATCGAAATCATCCATGCCATTTCAAGAACGAACAGGTTCGCACTTAAGATGATACAGGCTATAGCTAACCTGTTGAAGGGTAAGAATCTAAATCAATTTGTAGGTCCAATAGGACTTACAGCGGTTATAAATCAAGGTATGAAGAGTGGAGCAGATACCTTCGTCTCTCTGATCGCATTGATAACTCTGAATTTAGGTATAATAAATCTGTTGCCTCTTCCTGCTCTTGATGGTGGTAGGATCTTCTTCGTTTTGTTGGAGATGGTATCGAGAAGGCGTCTTAATCCTGAGATCGAGAATTACATACATCTTATAGGTTTTATCTTTCTGATCTTGCTTTTCATCTTCGTAACCTACGGAGATATATTGAGACTCGGAGGAGGAGGTTAATGCAGAGAAGAAAAACGAGGCAAGTTCGTGTAGGTGCACTCATGATCGGTTCCGAATATCCTGTGATCGTCCAATCTATGACTAACACGGATACCAAAGATGTGAGTACCACGGTAAAGCAGATAAAGGAATTGGAGAAGGGTGGCTGTGAGATCGTTCGCCTCGCCGTATACGACGAGGGCTGTATAGAGCCTCTCAAAGAGATAAGGAAAAGGGTGAATATACCTCTCGTTGCAGATATACATTACGATTATAGACTCGCCATCAAAAGCATAAAGGCGGGTGTAGATAAGGTGAGGATAAACCCTGGAAATATAGGAGATGAATGGAAGGTAAGGGAAATAATAAAGGTCGCCAAAGACAAAGGAATTGCGATAAGGGTAGGGGTCAATGGAGGGTCTATAAAAGAGAAATATCTAGATGAAAAAGGGCATGTTACATATAAGAGTTTATTGGCCGAGGCATTCGATAGCGCCGAATTATTCGAGAGTGAGGGATTTCATGACCTTATCTTCTCTATAAAATCTTCAGATGTCCTACAAACCATAGAAGCCAACAGGGAGTTTGCACGACAAACAGATTATCCTTTACATCTCGGTATAACAGAATCTGGTGTTGGTACGGAGGGAGTAGTTTATTCTTCTGTGGGAATAGGTACTTTACTATCGGAGGGTATAGGTGATACGATAAGGGTTTCTTTAACGGGAGATCCTCTTCAAGAACTCGATATATGTTGGATGATACTCGATGCTTTACATCTCAGGCAAAGAAAGGGAATAAGATTCATCTCTTGTCCAACGTGTGCCAGGACGAATGTAAACCTGAGTAAAGTAATTACGGAACTAAAGGAGAAACTTCCTCCCGTAGATATGAACTTACGTGTTGCGGTTATGGGATGCGTTGTCAACGGTATAGGGGAAGGAAAAGAGGCTGATATAGGGGTTGCCTATGGAAGGGGTAAAGCGGTTATATTCAGCAAAGGTAAAATTTTGAAAACCGTTGATAACAATGAAGTAGTGGATGTCCTAGTCAAAACGATCTTAAGCACCTTTGACAAGGCTCGCACGCAATGACAAGTACCTGACAAGCAAAAGGCTAAGAGACGAAACATTTCAATATCTTATTACATCTTCAAACCTTGAATTCTACACCCTGCGCGAGTGGGAGTTTGTTTCCGTAATTTATTGTATCGGTCTGCCTTCGCATATATGACTTCCAGGCATCGCTTCCACTTTCCCTTCCTCCACCCGTTTCTTTCTCTCCTCCAAAGGCACCGCCTATCTCGGCACCAGCAGTACTCGTATTCACATTTGCTATCCCGCAATCTGAACCTTTGTGAGATAAGAAATACTCCATTTCTCGTAGATCCTTCGTGAAGATCGCCGAAGACAAACCTTGTGGTACAGAGTTATGGATCTCTATCGCTTCTTCTATAGTTCTGTATTTAAGCACATATAAGATAGGAGCGAAGGTTTCAACATTGAGGATATCCATTCCAAGATCTGCTTCGATAAGGGTAGGCTTTACATAATATCCCTCTTCTAAACCAGGGATACTTACCCTTTCTCCCCCATATACAACTCTTCCCCCTTGTTTTGTAGCTTGTTCTATAGCGATTTCGTATCCCTCATATGCCCGTTTATCTATCAATGGCCCTATTAGTACCCCTTCCTCTAATGGATTACCGATCTTCGCCTTTGCATAGATCCCTTTCAATCTGTTTACAAAAATGTCGTACACGTTTTCCTGAAGGATCAATCTTCGCGTAGTGGTACATCTCTGACCTGTTGTGGCCAGAGCACCGAAAGTCACTCCTTTCAAAGCTATATTCATATCTGCCTTATCTGTAACTATTGCCGCATTGTTCCCACCAAGCTCGAGAATAGTTCTACCAAGTCTCTTAGCAACATTTTCCGATATACGTCTTCCTGTTGGCACAGAACCGGTAAACGATATCAAGGGGAGTCGTCTGTCTGAAGATATCCACTCCCCTACTTCATCCCCCCTTCCAACCAGAAGAAAGAATATTGGGGGATAACCGAGATCCATAACAATTTTATTGACTATCTCGATCACCGCCCTTGCCGTTAATACGGCTTTAGAAGACGGTTTCCAGATAACGACATCACCGACAGTGGCGGCTATCATGGAATTCCATGCCCACACGGCGCAAGGGAAGTTGAAGGCAGTTATAACTCCAATCGGACCAAGAGGAAGCCATTGCTCGTATAACCTGTGTGCTTCTCTCTCACTCGCTATCGTCAATCCATATAATTGTCTTGACAGTCCTACAGCAAAATCGGAGATATCGATCATTTCCTGCACTTCTCCACATCCTTCTACTACTGTTTTGCCCACTTCTATGGAGACGAGTTTACCCAGCATTTCCTTATACTTTCTCAGTTCATCTCCGATCTTTCTCACCACCTGCCCCCTCTTTGGTGCAGGTACACTACTCCAACGTTCAAAAGAATTCTGAGCAGCATTCATCACATTTTCATAATCTTCTCTTGTCGCCATAGTAACCTTTCCTATCGGTTTTCCATCGATGGGAGAATAAGAGGTTATAGTCTCCTTACCGCCTATAGGACTCCACTTCCCGTAAAAGACACCCGAATTTACATCCTCGAGCCCAAGTTTCATCAACAGGTCCTTTTTCTCGATCCCACTCATATTCGATCTCCTTTCCACTTGAAATTCATCTTTAACAGTTAAATAAAGAACGTAAGCGAAAAACCTCGAATGATGTCTTTAACCTTGCAGATTGGGCATCACAATTGTAATTTAACACATCCTTGAAATATCTGTCAAGAAAATAAGGCTCTATGTCAATATGTCAAATTGTGTTGATGAAAATCTAAGCAAGACGGTAGGAGGTATATCTCGATGTGCATCGTAGTGTAAGTGATGATGTTGCTCGACTCAGGGGTATCACGTCGGACTGTGACGAGCGTCCTTCCTGCACGCCGTCACATTCGAAACTTCCTGTTTCTCACCGATGTGATACCTTCCCTCGTCTTCACAACCACTTACAACACTCGCACATCGAGATATACCTCCTACCTCATGGAGTTTAGTGGTGTGCGTCGCTGTGTAAGTGAAGACGTTGCTCGACCCCACTTCTTTCTCAGTAAATCGTTCCATCAATTTTTTATTATACAGCCCGACCCCTTGACAAACTCAAAAAGATCATGATATTATGAAAACGCTATCAGAAATCGGTTTCATTAAGGAAGAAAAGGATGGAAAGAGCAATCGTATTGGGAAGCATAAATATAGATTTCGTATCGTTTACCAAGAGGTATCCTCTTCCCGGTGAAACGTTGATGTGCAAAGATTTTGGTATCTATCAAGGTGGTAAGGGAGCAAATCAGGCAATTGCTCTCGCCAAGCTAGGAATTCCCGTTATTATGCTTGGCAAAGTGGGGAACGACACCCTTGGTGATATGGCAATAACTTCCCTTGAGAAAAGTAAAGTAAATACTGCATATATTGTGAGGAATGATTCCTCCAAAACCGGGTCTACTACCATCTGGATCAATGAGGAAGGGGAAAGTTCTATTCTCGTTTATTCTGGGGCAAACGGAGAGATCAACGAAGAATTCGTCTTAAGGCACGAAAAGCACTTTAAAGAGGCATCATGGTTTGTGACCCAGTTTGAAATACCACTGGAAGGAATTATATCGGCATTGAACCTCGCCAAAAGATATGGTTTAACAACTGTTGTAGATCCCTCACCGGTTACGCATATATCCGATAAGAAGATGTGGAAGTATATAGACTTTCTTTT
>WFSK01000123.1 GCA_015486095.1 Thermotogae bacterium | reverse complement strand
TCTCTTTACCAGTTTTACTATCCAGGTTTCCAGTTGGTTCATCGGCTATGAGCAATTCTGGAGAATTCGCAAGTGCCCTCGCTATGGCAACACGCTGCATCTCTCCACCAGACATCTGAGATGGCAAATGATTCATTCTATCTGCCAGTCCAACACGTTCCAGCAACATCTTCGCTCTCTCTACTCTCTCATTTTTCTTTCTCTTGGCATATATCATGGGAGTTTCAACGTTTTCGAGTGCATTCAGATGATGTAGAAGGTTGAAATTCTGAAATACAAAGCCTATTTTTTCGTTTCTCAGCCTTGCCAATTCTGTATCAGTAAGAGTGCGTGTATTCCTTCCCTTTATTATCACATCTCCTGTGGTCGGCCTATCAAGACATCCTATGATATTCAATAGGGTGGATTTTCCAGAGCCAGAAGCCCCCATTATCGCGATGAAATCTCCCTGCTTTACGTTCAAAGAAATTCCCCTCAGCGCCTTCACCTTCGCCGAGCCTTCGCCATAAGTCTTTATTACCTCTCTGACCTCAACGAGTAAATCCATCGCCTCTCCCTACATTTCATTTCACTCGAGGAACTATACCTCGTATTCTCCTTATAACACCGAACTTCTTCTCCTGCAAGGCGGACTTCGTGTACTTGATGTATATGACATCTCCCTCTTTTAAGCCACTCGTTATCTCCGCATATTCATCGGTAGTTAAGCCCGTTTTTACGTAAGCCTTTACTGGTTTGCCATCTTCACCCTTCTTCAGGACGAAAGTCTTGATTCCCTCGTATCCGATCGCCTGTATCGGTACCACCAGAGCGTTGTTCTTACTTGCCACTATGATCTCGCCATCGGCACTCAAACCGGAGATCACCTTGTTTATCCAGTTAGAATTCGTGCTATTCATCGTGGTACGAGCAAGGTCTTTACCAAAACTCGAAGCAGGCCTCCCCAGCCTTTTCTTCATTACCGTGATCTCTATCGGGACAGTGGTCAATCCTCCGTGAGTTTCGGCTTCTGGTGCTATCTTCGTGACCTTACCGAACAGATGCTTTCCTTCGAAGGCATCCAAGGTTATGATCACAGGCTGGCCGAGTTTTACCTTGGAATAATCTATCTCATCTACAGATGTGGTCATGAGTAATTCACTATCATCGGCAACGACAAACATAGTTGTGGATAAACCGACTCTATCCCCTTCTCTCACGTTTACGTAGTAAACCTTACCATCTATCGGAGAAGTTATCCTCGTGTAAGATAGATTCTCCTCGGCTATCGCTAACTCCAATTTTTTCTGTTCTACGAGCTGTTTCGAAGAACCCAAAAGGGCATCTTCATAATTACTCTTCGCCTTCAGATAATCTAACCTCTCGGTTTTATCATCTAATTCTGCAAGGAGTTCGCCTCTTTTGACTCGTTGCCCTTCTTCGACGAGAACCTTCGAGACCACCCCAGATATATAGGGTTTGATCTCATACCTCCTGTCATCTGGAATGGAAAGCTGTCCCATAACGGATACCGTGTCCCTAAGGTCCATGCGTTTAACGGTATATTCTTCGAGATCGGCGGTAGTCATCGTAGAATTGGAATTACCGCTCGTCTTTTTCAAACCGAAATATACACCCACGAATGCCACTATCACCATCACTATTACTATCCAAATGCGTTTCATTCCCTTTCCTCCTCATTTAAAGAGTTTTGATATATCAAATCCTATCGTCGATAAAAATCGAATCTTCGCGATCAAAATGGCATTTTTTGCCCTTTCAACGGATATCATCTTCGAATCGAATGCCACCTTCTTTTCTCTATAATCCACATCCGTTATGATCCCCTTTTCATAAGATTTTTCCGCCTCTTCGAGATCGATCTGTGCTATCTTGAACTGTAACTGTGCCATCTCGAACTCCATCTCCGCCTTCTCTATCTCCCATCGTGCATGCTTTATCTCCGCTTCACATTCTTTCTTCAAGCCCTCTATCTCATCTTTCTTCATCTCGATATCTTTCTTCATCTCGTAGAGCTGTTGAGCCCTGTTACCGGCATCGAACAAGAGGTAACTCGCGTTCACACCGAACTGCCAGCTGGATTTGGGCAAATTTGGAACGTTGTTACTGTTTATATACTTAACTTCGAACGATATTTCTGGTATGTAATTCATCAGTATGTCCTGCAACTGACTGTTGAGTAATTTCAATTGTTCCCTCGCTACGAGTATATCTTTACGGTGCTGCAAGGCATAAGCGTAGCCATCCTTTATTCCTTCGATCGTCTTATCCACGACATCGGACAGACGTTGGATCTCCTCAGCCCCTCTTTCGATCTCTCCGATCGTTGCGATCCCGGATATGTCTTCTACACTTTCTTCGAACTCCTCTTTTTGCGATCTGTAATCTATCTTCCGCTGGAGATATGCGACTCTGGATTGTAGCAAAGAACGCAGATCCGTTAGTTTCTTCTCATATGTGACATTCGTTTTCGAAAGGGTTTCAGAAGCGGTTTCGAGCAGTTCTTTAGCATTCTTAGTGGATTCCCTGTCAAGTGGGAAATTCGCTATCGTCTGTAACGCATCTATTATCACGGTGTTTTTTCGGGATAGGATATCACTCGTCTTCATCAATCCGGTGAGTTCGTCTTGAATGTCGGAGGTGTTGGAATAATACAAGGGAGCAGAGATAGAAAAAGTGTAGGAGATACTTGTGGAATTCACATCATCCCACTGCCAGGAAAAAGAAGGCAGAAAGGAGATATTTATAT
>WFSK01000122.1 GCA_015486095.1 Thermotogae bacterium | reverse complement strand
TTGTGTAAGTGAAGATGTTGTTCGACTCCACTATTTCTTTCTCAGCGAATCCGCTATCGTTGTTGAGAGGCTGTTGTGAGTGTTCATGTTATGAGTGTGTGATCTGTGAAGGGTGTTGCAAGGCATAGTGAAGTGAACGAAGACTTTCTGCTGGTGAATAACAGGATGTTATGAATGTGGCGGCGTTTAAGGAGAAACGCTCGCCACTGACCAGCGGAAAGTCAAGTGAACGAGTGATAAATGCCTTCACCATCCCTGAACAGATCACACACTCATAATCCTGCAAAACCAACCGAATCGAGCATAAGGTACACTCGCACCAGGCAATCCGTTGTATTGCGAAGATTTGACCGATGGGTATACAATAAGGGTAGAAGATCGAGGATACCTGATATCTCGAACAGGTATAATATGATAGGAGGATGAATTATGAAGATCAAAAAGGAAGAGTTAACGAGAGTTATAAAGCGGGTTGTGGATGACACGCCGATCGTCGATGTACACACTCATCTTTTCAACGTGAGTTTTGGGGATCTGCTACTCTGGGGTATCGATGAATTGTTAACCTATCACTATCTTGTCGCTGAGACTATGAGATATCTTACCATACCTTATGAGCAGTTCTGGAATATGTCTAAGGAGGAGCAGGCAGATCTTATCTGGAAGACTCTGTTCGTGGATAGAACGCCGATAAGTGAGGCATCCGGAGGAGTCATTACGGTCTTGAACTTGCTTGGATTGGATGTATCTTCCAGGGACCTTCAGTCCTATAGAACGTTCTTCAGAAGGTATAACGTCAAAGATTATATAGATCTTGTGTTTGAGAAGGCAAAGATAAAATATGTAATAATGACGAATGATCCGTTTGTAGAAGAGGAGAGGAAGACCTGGATCAACGGTTATGTAGAGGATAGTCGTTTTAAGCCAGCCCTCAGAATAGATCCCCTGATCAACGAGTGGGATAAGTCCTATAAAAAATTATCAGAATGGGGATATAAGGTCGGCAGAAAACTGGACGCAAGCACATTATCGGAGATAAAAAGATTCCTTTCCGATTGGGTAAAGCGAATGAAGCCAGTATATATTGCCGCATCTTTACCCCCCACATTTCATATACCTGAGAAGAACGATCCTTCAACTATAGTTGAAGGGGCTGTCATTCCAATTGCTGAAGAATTCAATATACCGTTTGCAATGATGATCGGAGTGAAAAAACTCACCAATCCTGAGTTATTACTTGCTGGAGATTCTGTTGGAAAGGCCAATATAGAAACTGTAGAGTACTTATGCAGAACATATCCGCACAACAAATTCTTCGTTTTGATGTTATCCAGAGAGAACCAACATGAATTGGTAGTAACAGCCAGAAAATTTAGAAATCTTCATATCTTTGGGTGTTGGTGGTTTTTGAATAATCCCTCTATTATCGATGAGATAACCAGAGAAAGAATAGAAATGTTGGGCTTAAGTTTTACTCCACAACATTCCGATGCAAGGGTTTTGGATCAGCTTCTATACAAATGGACACATTTCAAAAAAATAATGATCGAAGTACTCGTGGATAAATATTCTGATCTTATGGACGATGGATGGTTACTCTCGGAAGAAGAATTGGAGAGAGACGTAAAATTCCTGTTTGGAGGAGAATTTGAAAGCTTCTTAGAGAGAAAATTCTGAATCGGAAGGGCTTTCAGGCTGTTCACCGAAACGATACGGTCTACCCGTTCGACTCGATGCATAGATCGCTTCAACGATGGCAATGGATTTCGTCGCTTCTTCTCCCGGGACAGGAGGTACATTCTTTTCCTGGATGCATCTAGTAATCTCCATCAGTTGGCGGCGATGATTCTCGATCCCAATATCTCCAGGATTGGAGCTTCCCTTACCTTCTATTCCAGTCCCGATCACACGAATTTTTTGATCGCTTTTCCGTTCATCCTTAAACTTCCAGGTGAGAATTCTGTTCCCTTCGACCTCCACACACCCATCTTCTCCATATATTCCTAATCTCTCATCGATGCCTGGATAAAGAGCGGTCGATCCCTCGATCACTCCAAGTGCTCCCGACCGAAACCGAAGTGTTGCTATTCCCACGTCTTCTACCTCGATTCGATGAACTCGAGTGTCTACGTACCCGTACACCTCTTCTACTGGTCCCATCATCCACTGAAGTAGATCTATCGTGTGAATTCCTTGATTCATCAATGCTCCGCCTCCGTCGTACTGCCGAGTTCCTTTCCAGCCCTGGTAGTATTCCGCCGGACGGTACCATTTGATATGTGCATCTCCGAGAACGAGTCGCCCAAACCGACCCTCTTCGAGAGCCTGTCGTGTTACCTGTACGGCATCCTTGAATCGGTTTTGAAAGATGACGGCAAGCAGAACTCCATTATTTTTCGCGGCTTTGATGATTAAACCGCACCGTTTCACCGTGATTTCGAGTGGTTTCTCCACAACGAGATGTTTCCCTGCCTTCGCCGCAGGGATCGCAAAATCAGCGTGTGTTCCACTTGGAGTGCAGATGATAACAGCGTCAAGATCGTCACGCGCTAAAAAGCGATCGTAGTCATCGTACCATGTGATGTTAAATCGCTCGGCAAAGGCCTTTCCTCGAGCCAGGCTTCGACTGTAAACTGCCCGCAACTCCGCTCGATCGAGCGTTGCTAAGGCCTGTGCGTGTACGCTGTCTCTTATACACATCTGACGC
>WFSK01000121.1 GCA_015486095.1 Thermotogae bacterium | reverse complement strand
GCATATTGGCGAGAAACAGGATGTTTTGAGTGCATCGGCACTCACGGAAGAATGCTCGATGCTGACCAATATGCTACCGACAGAAGCGAGCAACATGTTCGTTCACATTGATGATGCACATCAAGATATGTCCTCTACCGAATACTCGATGCGGTCTGATGCAAAACTTAGCCGAATCAAGCATAAGGTACACTCATACCTGCCTCGAGACAACAATAGGTTTACTTCGCAACTGTTCACAGCACTCACACATCGAGATATGCCTTCTACCTCACGGAGTTTGATGATATGCATCGTCGATGTGAGTGAACATGTTGCTCGACTCAGGGGTATGATATAGAAAGCGAAAAAACAACACTTCAGAATATGAAAACCTTATCCTTTTTCAAAAAAACACCTATCTTATCCCCGATAGAAAAATCTTTATCAGAATTCACTATTACTTTTATATCTTTATTTTCATCATCTACAGTTACTTCATATCTGAATTTAAACCCCATATACAGCTTTCCAGATATCGTACCGTCGAACCGATAATCGTAACCTGGTATTTCTTCATTCCTCCGTTCGATCTCCACCTCATCGGCTCTGAACACTATATTTACCTTATTCACATCGACATTTGGCGGAGCTTGTAACACCAATTTTCCTAAGTTAACGAACTTCACTCCATCTCTAACATATCCCTTTTTCTCTATAACATTATTTGTACCCACAAAGTCTGCTACAAAAAGGGTAGCAGGCTTGGTATATATTTCCTGAGGGTCCCCTATCTGCAAAATCTTACCATTGTGCATAATAGCTACCTTATCAGCTATGCTTAAAGCCTCTTCTTGGTCATGGGTAACGTACAACGTCGTTAATCTCAATTTTTGTTGAAGTGCTTTTATCTCAAATCTGATCCGCAAGCGGATCTTTGCATCCAAGTTAGATAACGGCTCATCCAGCAACAGAACTTTTGGTTCCACTACAATCGCCCTGGCTAAGGCTATCCTCTGCTGTTGGCCACCGGAGAGTTGACTCGGTTTCCTATCTTCTAACCCCTCGATATCGAGCAATTGCAAGACCCATCTTATCTTCTCAGCTATTTCGTTTTTATTATATTTTCTCAATCTCAAGCCATAGGCTATGTTGTTATATACGGTCATATGAGGCCATAAAGCATAATTTTGGAAGAACATCGATATGTTTCTTTTCTCAGGTGGAACATGGGTTATATCCTCTCCATCGAGATATATCTTCCCTGCATCTAATTTTACAAAACCCGCGATGGATCTCAAAAGTGTAGTCTTCCCCGATCCACTTGGCCCAATGACTGCTAATAACGTTCCTTCCTCTATGTCAAGAGATACGTCATCAAGGGCATGAACGTCTCCATAAAACTTTTTTAATCCCTTCGTAACAACTGTTGCCATGACTCATCCTCCTAAACCAGCTATATATTCTGCCTTCAAGTATTTCTCTATGACTACCATGAAAATAATAGCAGGCGCCATGAGTATAAGAGCCACAACCGAGGCAGTTTGCATGTTATAACCCATAGCAGCTGTATACATCATTACGGGGGCTGTTTGGATAAAAGGTGCCCCTATGAAGAAGGCTCCTGTAAACTCTCCCATAGACCATAAAAAGACGAATATAGCACTCGCTATAAGTCCGGGTACCGCTAATGGTAACGTGATCGTGAAGAATGTCCTTAATCTCGATGCTCCTAAATTCAAAGCTACCTGTTCTAATTCTTCTGGGATCGCCCGAAAGGTAGCAGTTATGATCCATACAGAAAAGACTAGGGATGCCATTGTATGAACGAAGATTATCCCCCACATGTTACCGGTAAGGTGATAATGTGAAAATATAGCCGCTATATTTATGAATATCGGTAATTGAGGGAAGGCTTGGGGCATTAAAAAGAGTACTAATAGGATCTTTTCAAATGGCAGTCTATACCTTGAAAATCCATAGGCAGCGGGAGATGCTATGATCAAGGAAAGCCCAACTACAATACATGCTATCTCCAGACTCAACAATATGGAATCCAATACCCTTCCCCTATGAAATACCTCAGACCAATATTTGAGCCCCATCTCTTGTGGTATCGGATGAGGCCAATACCATTTCATAGCAAAGCTCCATAATACTACTCCAAATAAAGGACCCAATATAACGAATAGAATGATGACCATAACAATGATCTTGAGGATCATCTTACCTAAACCGGTCTTACTCAATGCTTTAATCCCCCTCTTTCGGTTACCATGAATCTCAAATAATACATAGACAAACCTATCACTATTACGTACGAGATAACACCCAACGCATTTGCTACTCCCCAATCGTTATAGTAATTCACCCTGAACATCATATCTACAGGCAACATGGTCGGCTTTGATGGTCCTACCATAAGGGGAATGGTCAAACTACTTATAGTTCTGACAAACGTTAGAACAAGGGCCACCATTATGGATGGTCTTGCAAGAGGTATCAGTACATCGATGATCACCTTAAACTTGTTGCTTCCCAAATTCAAAGCTGCCTCTACGTAGGAATCATCTATTGCTTTAAATGCCCCCAATATTATGAGAATGGCAAAGGGGCTTAACACCCATGCAAACGCTAAAGTTAAACCAAGCCATTGAGATGCCAAACCAGGCAATCTATGAATACCCGTTAATCTACTTATGATCATATTCATAACGCCATGTTGAGCTAAGAAGACCCTCATTGCATGCCCAACTATCAAGAAAGGGATGAATAACGGTAATCTATACATATAATCCAAGAATTTCCAATTCTTAAATCTTAGATAACTGGCTATGACCATACTTACGGCAAAGACGATGATCACTGTGGCAGCAGTGATCCCCAAAGTATATACGATGTCTTTTCTGTAAAGAGCAAAAGCCTTCGTGTAATTCTCCAAACCGAGCTGTCCTTTCCATAAAAAACTGATATATATTGCCCTTATCAGGGGGTATATGTATAATACCCCTAATACTGCTAAAGCAGGCAATATGAGTAGAAAACCGAAAAGATTATTTTTATTTTCATAAGTCCCCATAGGATCGAGCTCCTCTAAATATTCCCTGCTCCCATAGTGGAAGCAGGGAATGGGTATAAACGACAAAGGTTAATTGCTACTCCGTGTACTTCTCGTATGCCTCTAACATATCTTCGAAATAGCCAGTAAGTGGGAAAGGTTTCCCATATTTCAAAAGATCTTCCGGGGTTATATCCCTGTAGAGTCTACCCAGGGTTTCTTTGGAAACATAAGGTTTAACGTATTGATCACCTATGGCAGGATACCAATTGAATCTATCTACTATATACTTGGCTTGCATCTTTGGAGAAGAGACCAATTCTATGAGTTTCAGAGCATAGTCAGCATTTGCAGCCTTCTTAGGTATCACGTAATGCATTGGTTGTCCTGGCATACCTGGCGCAGGTAACAACAATTTTATCTTGGGATCCATACGTCCTTCTCTCATCCATGTGTAGAACATGTCAACCCAAACCGGCCCCATGTAAATTTCTCCTCTGTTCAACGCGTCGAGAGTTCCAGCATTTCCACTGGTCATAGTAACGTATTTGTTGAATTCTTTGAGGTCGGTAAATATGCTCTTCCAATTCTTCTCATATTTCTTATCATACGGTCCTTTAGTCAATATATCGATCTGTCCACTCTTCCAGTAAAGCCAACCGGCTGTGAATGATATTCCGGATGCACCATGTTTGATACCATTATAACCGAATTTACCGGGATGTTCTTTTACCCACTTTACTAACTCTTCGTAAGAACGTGGTGGGTTTTTAACGTAGTCTGGATTATATGCTATAGCGGTTTGACTGTGGAACATAGGCATGACATATCCATCAACGTTCACGCCCAAAGCCATCTTATCCGTTCCTCTGGTTACGAGTCTTTTAGCTACGAGGAAATCCGTGTATTTCTTCAAAAGGTCGTCTTTCATTGCCCAGGCTGCACCGATCTCATGGACTATGGCTACATCTATATCCCATTTTGCTTTTCCCGACTGTTTCTCTAATTGGAGTTTTTGGATTATAGCCCTCGAACCTGCCGGACCTGGACCTGTTCCCACAACGTTTACCCTCACATTGGGATATAATTTTTCAAATACTGGGGCGATCTCGTACTGGAAGAAATCTACCATATTCTGATCGCCTGCTACCATCATGTTCAATCTCACATGTATTGGAATGTCTTTTTGAGAAAACGTAATACCTGCTACACCGATCAGCAAAATAGTCACG
The DNA here is from genome assembly GCA_015486095.1 of Thermotogae bacterium. GTDB lineage: Bacteria > Thermotogota > Thermotogae > B3-G13 > B3-G13 > B3-G13. Next base: position 359 of record WFSK01000121.1, on the reverse strand, counting down.
AATACCACAAGAAATACCTTTACTTTACTCATGCTTTTCCCTCCTTAAAATTAAGAGATCATCCTTTTGTTTGTAAACGAAAGCCTTTATTTCCCATTTCTCACCTCCTTTCCCGAAATATTCAAAATTAAAATTAATCTTTTATTTACGTTATTCATAAAAATTAAAATCATATTTCCCGAAAATGGCAATTGTTCTATTTCGATTATAATAGATGGTGCCGAAGGATGTCAAGTGTACGGGGATTTTTCCAATTTTGATATCAAGAATGGAATGAATAGCAATGTGAAGAAGGCACCACACATCATGCCCGTAACCAAAAGATAAGATATATCAACATACAACAGCCTGTCTCTTAT